>JALTNJ010000043.1 GCA_027000765.1 Nitrososphaeria archaeon
AGGAAAAACATTTTCATGGGGCAGGTGATGAACGCACTCCTCATGCTCATCATCGTCGGATGGAACGCCTTTGCTATAGAGAGCCTTGCTGGATACAAGGGTATGCATGCCCTGGCATATATCGATAACGAGGGTCTAACTGGCTACAACTTCCCATTCTCCACTACATACCTCAACATAGCTGCTATGCTAGTGCATATGAATCCATTTATTGGGTTCTTCTTTGGAATGTCATTCATATTCGCTGATTTTATGTGGATACCGTTTTCATATATTGCCTTTAGCAGAGGTCTCTTTGCATGGGGTATGGATAGAATAGGGCCTAATTGGTTTACCGACATCCATCCGAAGTGGCATCAGCCTGTTAAACTGCTGTTGACTGAATTCATACTCGGCCAGATAGGTATCACATGGTACGCTATCTCCCCAGATGTATTAGCCGGCTTCTCAGTAGAGGTGATGCAGCTATTCTCCGTCTTCGGCTTTACTGCTATAAGCGCTATGATCTTCCCCTACGTCAAGAAAGTACGGCATATCTGGGATACATCGCCGCATAAGGAATGGAAGGTGCTTGGTCTTCCAATGTGTTCAATATCTGGCTTCCTAACATTCATACTGGTATTGACATTGATATGGGCAGCCTTTACATCAGAGGGTATGGAAGCAATAATGTCCATATGGACACCTATATACGTAGTCGTATGGGTATCCGGTCTACTATGGTACTTTGGCTGGAAAGCATATAGGCAGAGAGAGGGTATCGATGTTACACTAGCATACAAGGAGCTGGCTCCAGAATAGGGACTAAATCCCCCCTTTTATTTTTATTTAACCACTTGGAAAATGTATCTAAAAAAGATATGGTGATGTAAATGGGTGTGTTAAAGATATTTTTCGCGGTAGATATCCATGCGTCTACATATTGCTTTAAGAAGTTTATAAGCGCGCTTAGTGTATATGGCGCAGATATAGGAATACTGGGTGGAGATCTCTCTGGAAAGATGATTGTACCCATAATCATCGAGGAAGACGGGACCTATGTCTATGACTATCTAGGGGAAAAAGTAGTTACACGTAATAAGGAGGATCTCGCCGATATTGAGAAGAAACTGGCTTACATGGGTAACTACTATATGTACCTTACTAGAAAGGAATTTGAAGAGTTGATGAAGGAAGGTAAGACTATAGAGGGACGTATAGATGAGAAGGCAAGGAAAATCACTCTGACAGCTGGTAGAGTGGAAGAAATATTTGTGGAGCAGGTTACCAATAGAATGAGGGAATGGCTAGAATACGCTGAGGAAAAGCTCTCCAAAAGTAAAAAGAAGCTGTATATAATTCCAGGGAATGATGACCTGCCTGAGGTGGATGAAGTAATAAGGGAATATGAGTCCGATCACATTATATTCGCTGACCTAAAGAAGGTTGAGATAAATGGTCATGAGATGATCGGGTTATCTTGGTCGAATAAGACTCCTTGGAATACCCCTAGGGAGAAGACTGAGGAAGAGCTGGAGGTGAAGATAGAGGAGCTGGTGAATAGTATAGATAATATGGAGTCTGCGATTTTCCAGTTACATGTCCCTCCATATGGAACCCCACTGGATGAGGTGCCTAAGCTAGATGATCAGTTAAGGCCGTCTGTATCCGAGACGATGAATGTGGGTAGCACCGCTGTTCTGAAGGCGATCGAGAAATACCAGCCACTACTCAGCCTACATGGACATATACATGAGTCTAGAGGGATAATTAAAATAGGTAGGACAGTTGTAATTAACCCTGGAAGTGAATATACAGAAGGTGTATTGAGGGGAGTTATGGTATACCTAGACAAAAATAAGGTGAAGAACTATATCTTTACATCGGGATAAGGTGATGGCATGAGTGAGGATAGATTCCGTTTACCAACAGAAATCCCTCTAGAGATCTATCCATCTCCAGAGGAGTTTGTCGAGGAGGCTAAATCAATTGTGAGGGAAGCTGGAGAGAAAGGTATTGTCTTGAGGGTAATGGGAGGCCTGGGAATATACATATTAATTCAAAATACAGAGTATGAGGACTTGTGGAGGCGGTTGGAGAGGCTTGGTGAGAGGGTTTTCACCGACATCGACTTAGCTGGCTATGGTAAGGATAGGGAGCGGATACTAAGATTCCTTACAGAAGAAAGGGCTTCATGTGTATATCAGATTTGGCGTCCCTCGCTATATTACTATAGGGGTTCGAGATACATCTTCTATGGATGCCCCGAGGGATGTGAGTTTCCCAAGGGGAAGGGCTGTAAAATCCCTATGGTGGAGGTTTTCTTTGACAGGCTACAGATGAATCATACGATTGAATTTAAGGGGAGACTTGAGCACGGTGAATATGCTCTTCCACTGACAGAAATACTGCTTACAAAACTACAGATTGTAAAGATTAATGAGAAGGATATAAAGGATGCAATTGTCCTCCTAAGCGCTTTTGAAGTAGGCTCTTCTGATAAGGAGGGTATCAACGGAGATTATATAGCTAGTCTTATGAGTAAGGACTGGGGCTTTTACTATACTTTTACAACCAACCTTAGGAAGGTAAAAGAGTATGCCACGAATAAATATAGGGATAAATTATCCGAGGATAACGTTAAGAAAGTGTCGGATAGAGTAGACCATCTATTGAAGCTCATCGAGGACAGGCCTAAGAGCATGGGATGGAAGCTTAGAGCCAAGGTCGGGCCAAAAAAGAAATGGTATAATGAGGTTGATGACTGGTATTAAAGCATAGATTAGAACGGCTCCTTTATCTTAGGTAGGATAATCATTATCAGTATAGACCCTACAATTGATAGGGCTGCTGTAGTCAGGATCAACAACCCAATGTTTTCATTGGAGAATATAACTAGTAGTGAAGCTAGGAAATATCCTATTGAAGATGATATGGAGGAAGCGGTTCCATTTATACTAACAGCCCGCGCCCTATATGCGGGGGGAGTAGAATCCATGAAATATTTCTGGAATCCCGCTCTTCTAAGGTTCCATAGAGTATGGATGAAAACAAGGCCGAGTAATATGGTTAAAGGCCCCCCGAGATAAAATAGCAAGAACCCTACCGATGAAAGAGAGTAGCCTATAAGCATCAGTATCCTAGAATCCACATCGTCTACAAAGGGCATTATAACTAGACCAGTTACGATCGCTACCGATGACGCTATGGTTAAATACAGCCCATATGTACTATTATCTATTCCGTTTCTAAAAGCGTATCTAATTAGATAGCTGTTTGAAATGGACCAGCCGAGTTGAACTATTAAATGAAATAATATTATCCTCTTAGTGGATGTAGGTAGTGTCTTGAAGCCAAGTAGCCCCCTAATGTTCTCTCTTATAATCTCCTTAATTGGCTCAACATCTACCGTCTCAAGGGTCTCCTCAAGCATGAACCATCTTATTATGGCTGCTGAGGCCGCTAAGATCGTTGCTATTAGGAAGACAACTCGGTATCCAAATGGATTGATATCACCATATTGAAATATAATATATCCCATTATATAGGCCGCGGGTAGGCTAAAAAACCTAGGGACCTGAGTAATTAATATCATTCCCCTTGCTCGTTCCTCGGACCTTAGGCTATCCCCGACTATTGCTTGAAGCGATGGCCTATATATACCGGCGAAACTTCCTATCGCCATCCCCAGTAGTATTATCGACCAATCTGGGGCCAGTGTGTACGCGAGATAATTGAGGGCTATTAACCAAGTAAATATTATAACGGCTTTTCTACGTCCATAGTAGTCTCCGATCAAACCCCCTATGAGTAGGTTGGGGATCTGTATTAGGGCTGCAACACTATATAATATGCCTATATATGCCTCTTCACCACCTAGCACGACGATGTAGTTAGGTAGATATGGATCTGCTCCTCTATGTACATAGCCGAATAATGTCCATGTAATGAGGAGTACGTAGATATTCTTATGATAGCCTAGGAAGATCTCCTTAATTTTTTTCATAAGGATACCACTTCACACCATTTAAGTGGGTTTAGGCATCCTAATATAATTCCCTTGTTGCGCATCTAACTCCTCCACCACCGGCCTCAATATGTGGAATATCTACTTCAATTACATCGACTCCAAACTCTCTCTCCAAGTACCTGTTCATCTCCTTATTGAAACTGTCTACGACCAATCTTCCTTTACCTAGATTTAATGCATTAGCCATTGTTATCGGGCTTCCACCTCTCCTAGGGGCTTCATCCAACACAATACCATATTTCTTTGCAACTGCACCGAAATGTTCTACTTCAAAGCTTTCATTTACCCTATCATATCTCAAAATGGAGTACATGCCTATTCTCATAGGATCGATAACTGCATAGTATATTCCATTTAAATCGCCTAAATATGTGAAGACCACATCGAGATGGACAGAGCCAGTAATGTCCCAGTGCCTCACATATCCCGATAGTGGCACTCCATATAGTTCAATATCCTCTGGTAGGAAGTCAGCTAGGAACTTAAAAGTGCCTACGTTACTTCCTCTGACTCCTATGCCGGTAAATAACGCTGTACCTTTCTCAGTCTTTATCAAGAAGAAGTTCCCTCCCTCCATCTTACTCCTTACCAATATACTTCTTACTCTACTCCAGCCAGCCCTAAGAACCGGTGTATAGTTAATCATGTGATAAACCTCATTTATTACCCTCTCCTCTCCCCTCCTAATATCAAGAGCCATATTCCCTATGATAGGCTTCCCCATCCACGTCACGCTCTGATCCCTTGTATAACCAATTTTCGGTAGATCTGGTGGAATATCGATATAGTATGTCCTCACGTTCTTAGGCGGCTCATCGATTGTGTTCATCAGCTTTTGATCAAGAAAAAGATCTACTGCGA
Source organism: Nitrososphaeria archaeon (assembly GCA_027000765.1). Taxonomy (GTDB): domain Archaea; phylum Thermoproteota; class Nitrososphaeria; order Geothermarchaeales; family JDFR-13; genus Geothermarchaeum. The sequence continues at coordinate 4,871 of JALTNJ010000043.1, forward strand.
CGCTATATTCAGATAGAGCTTCTGATATTGAATATACATCCTCAATCCATCCAGAGGCATATGGAGTCTTCTTCCCGTTTCTTGTATTCTCCCTCCAGACCCACTCTAGCCAGGAGCCCCTTACTATTGAGAACTGTTTATCTGATGGAGAGATCATCATGATACGTGTCTTCGGATGGTCTTCAGGATAAAACTTCTCTTTTGACAAATCTATTCTTTTCCATAGATATACAAGGCGTGAAACAAATTTATAATGGCTCTCCTGCCACCCCTCATTTATCAGCTTCCAGTACAAGTTGTTTGGCAATAGACCTATGACTTGATCCAAGAAGAGAAATATATCTAAATCAGGTATCTCCATCTTGTCTTTTATATCTGTTATATTAATTATCTCCTCATATGGCTGGGGAGGTATATTGGGGTATCCTTTAAAGGTCTCCTCATATTTCAGCCTTATAGCAGGTGGTCTTATAACTAGAGATACCTTATCTATGAACTCCCCCCATTTCTCCTCCTCAAATATGGGTACAAGCTTATTTATCATCAAATATCTACACCCAGCATCCGTCTTGGAAGAATATTGGTATTAATATTATAGTAAAAATAAATCGATACTATAAAGTTTTGCCGCGGTGGGTGATCTCTCTATCCACCCCAGAGATATTTAAGTAGTTCTTCTATATTTAATGCACTAACAACTGTAATGCTATATCCTTTTTCAGAAAGATACTGCTGCACATTTATAGTTTTGGGCTCGTATGTTATCAAATAGAATCCTGGGACGATTTCTCTCTCTACCTTTACATATATCGTGACATTCTCCTGTCCATGTGGTACGATAAACATCCTTCCCCCGTTTTCCGCCGCCGCAGTTCCCTTCTCAAGTATCCCACCAACCTTACCTATACTCCCATCGGGGTTTATAGTTCCAGTAATGTATACTGACATGTCTATGCTTTTGTTTAACAATAGGCTTATAAGTGCGACTGTGATAGCTGCTCCAGCACTTGGACCATCTACTACATCGACCGCCTGAGGCGCCTCAATGCTAAGAATAATATCCACATCGGAAAAGTTGTATCCAGTGATGTTAGCAGCTACCCTGCGGGCTATCTCAAGACTTGTCTGTAAGTCTATTCCTATCTTAGGCTGTGTATTTACTAGGATCTTGCCGGTCCCTGGAACCAGCGATATAGTGAAGTTAAGTACAATACCGAAATACTCTCCCTCTCCCTTGGCTACCGCTACAGCATGATACTTTATGGTGCCGAAGGCGCCATTGCTCATATTAAGTGTAGTAGAGTTTAACATGTAACTCGATATAGCCGTATAATATTCCAGCTGCTTTTCCACGAGTTCAAGCCTATTCTTCAAGTCATTTAACTTATCCTTAAGCTCCCTGTTTTCAGTATAGAAGGTCATGAGAGAGTTTATGCTTATCCCAAGCAGGATTATAAGTATAAGGTTGAGTGCAATGCTGATCTTTAGCCTCCTTGATGCCATGTGTTAATCACCTCCGAGGACGGTTTAAATTTATTGTAATGAAGATAATTACCTTTAATTTAAAAAATATATAATTAAAGGCTAAGGTCTCCGATAGAGAAATATGAAAATTGATTGTGGAGTTAGTCTAATACCTCTATGACCAACTGACATCTAAGGGTGCTCTTATCTATATTTACGAAATCCATGCTCAGCTTTGGATTAACCGTTTGAAGCATCCCCAATAGTCTCTGCCGGACAAGATAATTTAATGGGATATTTGGATCGATGTTCATCTTCTTACATGCCTCTAATACTGGACACCATGCAGACATCTCCACAACCACTTTCTTTGGGGATGAGTCTATTATCTTAAATTCACGCTGACTATATAGGCCTGGGGCAAGGGTTTGTAGCCCGAGTCTCACTATCTCTGCACCAGCGATTGCATCTTCACCCTTTATCCCTAGTCTAGGGAGATTTTCCTTTATCCATTTACGCCCCATTTTCCACTGCAGTTTACCTAGTGTCTTCCAAGGTTTTTCACCATGTTCTTTACTTAGTTCGTTTAAGAATTTGATTAATATCTCTATCCATTCTACAATATACGATTTGAATATTAGTTCATTTAATGAGGAGCTCGTTTCGAACACCTCTCACCAATAAATATTATCCATACACCTCCTATTATCTAATATCATATAACATTATGTTATGCCTATTCATAAAAATTTTGGGTATTAAGCATATATTTTTTTATCTAAAAGTTAAGGAATATCTTCACCACGAAATATAGGTTAGATACCCCGATTGTCGCGACTAGAATTGTGAATCCCACTTTGAAGAAGTCCATGAATGTAATGTCATAACCCTTGTCTTTAGCTATATCAAGTGCCACAATATTTGATGATGATCCTATTATCGTGCCATTACCACCAAAATCCGCTCCAATAACCAGTGCCCACCACAATATATTTGGGTCAAATGTCGTTGTCTGAACTATCTCATCGAGGATTGGTATGAACGCCACTGTAAAGGGGATATTGTCGATCAACGCGGAAAATATAGCCGCCACCCATATAACTATCGTAGAGGCTATGTATGCATCTGTAGTAATATATGGTTTTATTAATAGTGCTATGTCATGGATAAGCCCGGTTTTTTCCAGGCCACCGATTATTATGAACAATCCAGATAAAAATATTAGCGTACCCCATTCTACATCCTCTAAGACCTTCGGCATGGTCTCTCCTCCCACGAAA
>JALTNJ010000044.1:0-1450 GCA_027000765.1 Nitrososphaeria archaeon
CTATAGGATATGGAGCCCTCTATACCCACATCCCCACCGAGGATAAGCAGGTTATTAATACCGAGGATACACGCACCGATAAGCCACCGGGGAAGAGTAAACCTATTCTCCACAGAGACAACAATATGGGGAATAGACTCTACACCCAACATAGACTGAATCAGGTGTCCAATAACTATTGGGTCAGCTGATATATTACCCATGGGGTTATTAAGGGTATTGATACCTATTATCCACCTATCGAGACCGTATTTCCTGAATATCTTGGTGAATGTATTTAGGCTGGAGGAGTCTCTAATGAGTGGTGCCTCAAGCGTGGCGGGGATTCTTCTACTCGATATAAGGTTCTCGAGACTCCTCATTAGGCTCACTTCATAGAATAATTATGCATTTACTAGATTTTAATTATTATAAGCCATTGTGATTCATTGGGTGTACATTAAACAAATAATAAGTTTAGCCGTGTAAATCTATATATTTTAATCATGGTTGTAGTGGGGGGCCTATTATGTATGAAGGGTATATGATGGGGATTTTCCCGAGGAGTGACTCCCTTATAGATACTTGGAAGAAGTGGGAGCGGGGAGCGGTTGATGAAGATGGTTTCAGGGAGGTACTGGATAAGGCTCTTGAGGATGTTGTTAGGAATCAGGTTGTAGTAGGATTATCCTATGTACATGATCCCCAGATAGACTGGCATGATATGTTTAGGCCGTTTACCATGTTGGAGAATATCTCTGCAGGTCCATTAACAAGGTTCTTTGAAAACAACACCTTCTATAGAAAACCGATTATCAAGGATTTAGTTGAGTATGAGACGGGGTTCATAAATAATTATGTCCATCGGGATAAGATGCCTAAAGGTAGGAAATGGATAGTAACCCTGCCCGGTCCATATACATTCTATAGGTTATCTGAATATAGAGATGATGAGGTTGGTAGAAAGTCTATACTCAATATGGTTAGAGGTGCTGTGGAGGACTTGATCGGGGAAGGCTATGAATTTATTGTCTTGGCTGAACCGGCATTGGCATACTATCAGGATGTAGATTGGGAGATAGTAAGCGGATTCTATACACCTTTAAAAGAGACTGGGTTAAAATACAGGGTTCACCTGTATTTCGGCGATGTAAAGGATAGGATAAATCATCTAAAGGAGATAGCTCCATATGGATTTTCAATAGACATGTCCTACACTAGTTTAGAAGGGCTGGAGGCTCTTAATCTGGATACACTAGTCCTTGGCGTAGTTGATGCACAGAACACGTTGATGGAGAGGGTTGACGACACCGTAAATAGGATAAGGAGTTTAGAGAAGAAGCTGAGCTGTAAGAATATTGCTGTAACTAATAACACGGATTTTGATTATCTACCGTATGATATGGCTGAGGCGAAGCTCATGTTATTGAGTGAGGTTTTGAGGAGGTTGGGAGCATGAAGATACCGGTTT
>JALTNJ010000044.1:1460-1816 GCA_027000765.1 Nitrososphaeria archaeon
ACCTACACAGGAGATTGGGAGTTATAGAAAGCCAGACTACCTGATAGATTTATGGAAGAGGTATATGGCTGGCGAGGGTGTTGAGGAGGAGCTTAGGGAGGCGATTGAAAAAGCTAGTGTTGAGACGATTAAGCTATTAGAGGAGGTTGGCCTGGATATTGTCTGGGATGGGGAGATGCATAGGTGGGAGATGTATTATCATCCGGTCACGTATATCAGGGGTATTCAGTTTGTTGGGCAGGTTAGGGTATTTGACAACAGGTATTTCATTAAGGGAAGCGTTAGGAACGAGCCTAAGCTAATCAAAAACTATCATCTGGAGGAATACCTGTTTATTAAGGAGCATGCGTCTAAAC
>JALTNJ010000045.1 GCA_027000765.1 Nitrososphaeria archaeon
CCCATAACAGCCTTGATCCAGTTTATACAGTTGGATGGCAGCTTAGTGAGGCGATCACACTCCACGCGCCCAAGAAGACAGATAAGAAGAGTATTTTGAAAAAAGTGGTGGATCTACTTGGTAAAGTGGGCATCCCGTCTCCTGAGGATAGGCATAGGGATTATCCCCATCAGTTTAGTGGAGGGCAGAAACAGAGGATCATGATTGGAATGAGTATCTCAAACGTCCCCGATTTAATAATTGCTGATGAGCCGACAACGGCTCTAGACGTGACTGTACAAGCCCAGATCATAGATCTTATGAAGCAGTTGAAGGACGAGTATAATGTATCAATAATATTAATCACTCATAACCTAGGTCTAGTGGCTGAGATGTGTGAAAAGGTAGCTATAATGTATGCAGGTAAAATCGTGGAAATCGGTGGAGTAGAAGAGGTTTTCTATGATCCGCTTCATCCCTATACAAAACTACTTTTGAAGAGCATTCCCCGTGTAGACATTGACATGCCTAGACTAGAGCATATACCTGGGAGTGTAGAAGGCGCATATGACATTGAAGAAGGATGTAGATTCTACCCGAGATGCCCAATGGCGATGGATAAGTGTAAGGATACATCGGTGAGGGCATACTCTAAGGGAGACCATATTGTATATTGTCACTTGTATGAAGGAGGGGAAGGCTAGTGTCATCACACCTTGTTAGGGTGGATAATCTAAAGGTATATTATGAGAAAAAAACTGGTTTATTATCATTGGGCAAAAAGTATATTAAGGCTGTTGACGGCGTCTCCTTCTATATTAATAAGGGAGAGGTCCTCGGCCTTGTAGGCGAGTCTGGCTCGGGAAAGACAACTGTTGGTAAGGCCCTCGCCGGGATTATAGAACCTACATCTGGTCATATCTATATAGAAGATAAGGATCTATATGCCCTCAAGGGAGAGGAACAGCGTAGGATGCGGATGAAGATACAGATAATATTCCAGAATCCTTTTAGTAGCTTGGATCCTAGGATGAGGATAAAAGATATAATCGTGGAGCCACTGAAGATAATGGGCGCTAAGGATGTGGATTATGAGACGATTGCTAAAGAACTTATTGAGAAGGTTGGGTTAAGCATTCATCACCTAAATAGATATCCCCATCAGTTTAGCGGTGGGCAGAGGCAGAGGATTGCTATAGCAAGAGCCCTGTCCACTAATCCGGATCTGATTATCGCTGATGAACCTACCTCTGCGCTCGATGTAAGTATCCAGGCTCAGATACTGAATCTAATGTGGGATTTGCAGAAGGAGCTTAACCTAAGCTACCTATTTATAAGCCATGACATGGGAGTCATCAGGTATATCTCAAATAGAATCGCAGTTATGTATGCTGGTAAACTAGTCGAGGTGGGAGATACCAAGACAGTATTGGAATCTCCTCTTCATCCCTATACCCAGAGCCTACTAAAAGCTGTGCCTATACCTGATCCGAAGAAGGCTAGGAGAGAGAGGATTGTAGTTGGTGAACCTCCAGATCCAGCGAATCCACCCAGTGGATGTAGATTCCATCCACGGTGTCCATATAAAATGGATATATGTGGTGAGGACGAGCCTAAGGAGATAAGGGTAAATTCAGGGCATAGAATAACATGTTTCCTATACCAAGAAAAATAAAAAAAGGAAGAAGGATAGGAGAAAACTCCTAATTTGGAATACGGACAATCCTTGTCTCAGTTGATGGGGATACTGTTGGTACGGCAAGTGGGGCTAGTAACGCGAATGAAGAGATTATAGATGTTATAGCCTGAGCCGGGGCAGGAGGTGCTGATGCG
>JALTNJ010000046.1 GCA_027000765.1 Nitrososphaeria archaeon
ACTCGTGGAATATGGTTTCCCGAAGGAGAATATACTGGTTGTTGACGGATACTCCACAGACAATACCCTCGAGATAGCAAGGTCTAGGGGTGTAAGATGTATTCTCCAGCATGGGGAGGGAAAGGCCGACGCAATTCTCTCAGCCGCGAGATATGTGGAAACCCCATATATGCTTGTGATGGACGGCGACTATACATATGATCCTAAGGGAATAGATGAGATGCTTAGGAGGCTCCCAGGCCACTCAGAGGTTATAGGCTACAGATTATATGGCCGTGAAAACATCTCCCGCCTCCATAGATTTGGCAACTGGATATTAACGAAGGTGTTTAACCTAATCTTTGGAACAAGTTTGAACGATGTCTGTTCCGGTATGTATGTCGTCAGGACAGATGTAGTGAAAGGATTAATTGGGAAGTCTAAAGGCTTCAGCATCGAGGTTGAGATAGCTGCTGCGGCGAGCCATGAGGGGGATATAATTGAGATACCAATTAACTATAGGGAGAGGATTGGCGACAACAAGCTCCGGACGTTTAAAGACGGGCCCTCGATACTCTGGAATATAATCAGGATAAGCTGGTGGTACAACCCCATATTCCTAATATTCGCAATGGGGTCACTCTTACTAATACCTAGTTTAATAGTCATGGGATACGTGGCATATGAATACCTCTTCCTAGGCGTAAAACATTTTGTCTGGGCCATTTTATCTGTGGCGGGTGCAACCGCTGGAGTAATATCTCTCATGCTATGCCTCGTAAGCCTATATATCAAGAGGATGGAGCGTAGGATCATTGTCCAGCTTAGGGAGCTGGAGAGAATAGTGGATAAACATGACAGGAAACGTAGTTCAGTTAATTAACCACCTGTCACCATATATTAATAAGCCCGGTGAAGAATGGTAATGAAAGTTAAAGGCGTACTCCTATGCGGTGGAGAGGGTAAGAGGCTCCGGCCCCTAACCTACTACTTCCAGAAGACGATGGTCCCCATAGGAAGTAAGCAGAAGCCCCTCCTCGAATACATAGTCAAGCTATTCAAGCACCATGGAATCAAGGATCTCGTGTTACTAGTGGGGTATAAGAATGAGCAGATAAAGAACTATTTCGAGGATGGGAAAAGATTTGAAGTGAACCTCGAGTATGTCGAGGACCTGCCGGGTGTAAAGGGGACTGGAAACGCCCTCTACAACGCATATAAACTCGGCGTATTCAACAATGTAGACCACCTAATGATATACTACGGCGACATCATAGCCGATATAGACCTGAGAGACATGTTGAAGAGGCATGTTGAGAGAAAGGCATATGCGACACTCGCCGTGGCCACGAGATATCAGGTGCCGGTGGGCGTGGTGGAGGCTGAGGATGAGAAGATTGTTAAGATGGTTGAAAAACCATGGTTAGACCTAAATGTCACGATAGGCATACTCACGTTATCCACGAGAGTCCTACCCCTCCTAGACGACCTGAGGGAGGAATATAGGGAGATGGATATAATGGGCCATGTCATACCCAGGCTGTTGGAGAAAGGTTATCCTGTATACATGTATCCACACAACGGCTTCTGGTACGACGTCGGCAGCACCGAGAAGTATGAGAAGCTGGACAACCACTTCGTCGACGAGATATTCAACGGAATACTATAGAGGGATATAAAAACGCCTAAGACATCCACCCTAGTAAGCCTCATAGTAAACCTCATGTTCCTAGCATCATCAATAGGCCCAATACTATATGGCTACGCCCAATACGGCTATGACATACAGAGGTATGTCGCCCCCACATATAATCCCCCGAGCATAAACT
>JALTNJ010000047.1 GCA_027000765.1 Nitrososphaeria archaeon
CTTTCATATATGTCTATCTCTGATTTTTAAACTAATTATTATTAGAACTGCTATGACACCAGTTATCAATAGCCAGATATAGTATTGTTTAATTAGACTAGCCTCCTCTTGATACGGCTCTTCAGCCACCTGATCCTTATTCTCATATTCTGGTTCAGGAATATAAGGAAGATAATTTTTACTGACGAAAGCCGTTACAATTGGAATATCCTCAGGTATTATTTTCCTTATGTTAATAAACCAGTTTTTAATCTCCTCCATACTTGGATCTGGTTTACGAACTACAATTGTCAACCCATTTGGAATACCGATTATATAAATTAAGTGTTCCTCCATAATCTCAGGCTTATTGAAGACCTCGGCAGCGATTTTATCTAGGGTATTTACAATAGTCATATTAGCCGCGATCATATCTATTCTATGCAACAGTGACTTTGGAGTCAACATTCTATATAAGATATAGATATAAGTAAAGTTTTTGTGCACACTGTTGTAAGTATATTCCATCTTTTTATATTTCTCGAGTAGAGACATAGTGAAATTAACTTTATCTGTGGTAGGATTATATATTCCAACTAGTAACACAGGAGGATCATAGCCTGCATACTTCGATATATCGATATCATCGGATAAATTCCTCTCCTTAAAAGCTGGTTCTAATGTATAATAGACTAACTGGTACAGTAAATTATCTCTTAAAGCAACCTCATCTTGAGGAAGATCTGCCTTCCCAAACCCTTTTAATAATCTACCCAGTGGACTAGTATCCCCTAACAAAACGTAATTCTCCCCAGGAGTATCTTCAATAACCATATCAAATGGAAGTTCATGAACGGTATAGCCGTCTCCTGAATATACGATGGTTAATCTACCGCCTATTGATAAGACAAGGGCCATTAAAATACATATAGATATAACTCTCCTATCCACACATCCATTCATATTCCAAGAATTAATTATAGCGTTACGGAAATATATTCTATTTTAATCAATTTTTTTCAATAAAATTGACCTGATTTTAAATACAAAAATTTAATTTTAAGGTTTTATGTTGTTCTAGAATGTTCTGGATAACTCGGATAGGGGGTGTCCCGGGCAGTGTATTCTAAATTCTTTATACCATCCAAAGGGGGCTCTATCATATTCAACTTGGCTTAGCTCTGATTTAATCTTCTTATCCAGCAGCTTCAGCAGTCTAACGGCTTTTATAGGATCCTCAAGGTTGTCTGATAGATGGGCATAGGGATATACAACCAGCCTATTTAGATTCAGTCTCTCAAGCTGGGTCTTTATATCCCCAAGCATTTTATCCAATATTTCTCTTCTCCTCTCAAAATCTCCTTTTTCGATGGTTACATAGACTACGAGGAGGTTTTCAAAGCCCTTGCCCTGTTCAGAAGCGTCTTCAACCTTGGATATCCTCGCTTTCTCAATAGGTTTATAATAAAACTCCCTTGCATGGATATATAGTGCCCTCATATTCATCACACTATTAAAAATTATTATGATATGTTATGCTGATAATTTATTATTAGTCTAAGATATTTTTGTGTAGTGATATACTATGGATATAGTTATTAACGATAATATCTTGCCAGACGACTTCTTTAGATGGCTCGTATTATACAGGCCTTTCTCGGAGTTCCGCGTAGGCGGTTTTTCACTGAGGGAGAGGCTCGAGAAGCTGGTAGGCAGAGAATCTATCTATCTCCTGTTAAAAAATGATCTTCAGGCTAAGATACTGTCCAAACGCTTGGGAATCACTGTCCAGACAATACCGGAAAACGATTTCATCATGATA
>JALTNJ010000048.1:0-6792 GCA_027000765.1 Nitrososphaeria archaeon
TTCTTCAATAAACTGAGTGAACGCCTAGCCTCTACAATATATCTTGCCCTGGTATTAGGGTATCTATGCCCAAACCTCTTAAGCTCCTCCCGTATACGTTCATAGGAATAGGTTAGGAAGCCGTCGCCAATAGCATTCTGGATTCGAATACTCTTCTCGGCGCTAAAGTTAGCAGTCAATATACAGAAACAGAGTTCTTTAAACAACTCCTCTATATCCCTTGACCTCATCCTGATAAATTCCTTTATTCTAGAGTCTACGAGGGTCTTAACCTCAGTATCTAGAAGCATTTGGAGTTCTCTAATCAGGGTTTCTTTACTCATTTTCATCTAAAGATATGATTTAAGTCTCCATCCCTATAACTTGGAACTCGACCTCGGCATCATCTGTTTTATCGACTATCTTTGATATCTTGGTTTTCAGGCCTAAGTCGTCGAGGATGTATAGCAGGTCTTCAAAATAGTCGTAGAATCCACATGTATGGCAATATGTTCCAATAAACTCCACGGTAAACTTATCACTAGAGATTTTCTTCAGCCTTGCTATGGCCTCCGGAGACCTGTACCTATTATATTCTTCTATACCTTTATCTACAAGCCTCTTCCAATCGGACATGATGACCACTATCTTAGATAAATAACTATGTTATTATAAAAAATAAGTTGTGTGGGATATAAAGTTACTCAATGAAGCCCTTGGCTAGATATAGATATAGTAGTGTGATGAAAAGCAGTAGCATACCTAGTATTGGGATAAGGCCGCTGGCGATATTTGCAAGGTTTAATACAACCAACTTGTTTACAAATAATTCGGCGGGATAGCCAGTGTCCCCTGTTATAACCATATATGGCAGGCGACCATAATCATGCGTAAATTCTCCAAATATGAGGGCTAGTATAGCGAGGGGTGCAAGCATGTATCCATATCTCCGCTCTTCTGGATTTGAGTTATAGATGAAGCCTAGTATTAATAAGATGAAGGCGAGTAGGATCATTCCAAGGAATGTTGGGGAAACATTAGTCTGTGAAGCACCGAATCGCCCTATGCCGCCCATAAGGCTCTTAAACAGATATCTAGAATACTGTCTCAATGTGATCCAGAACCATATGCCGACGATAATCTGTGGAATTATGAGAATAGACCCCCATAAGGCGGCCTTACCTGCCCATGGAGTTAGGAAGTCATTCTTTTTAGATGCCCATGCAAAGCCTGTTGCAGCTGCAAAGAACCCTATTGAAGTCGCCCCTATAAGTGTGTGGAAGATAAGCGGTGGATAGACTGGATTTGCCAAGGCCTTAATAGGGTCACCTACAATGGGTGAAACGCTTTCAAGCCCGACTGGATAGTCAATTACTGCAAAGATATATCTGAATCCACCAGGTATCATGAAGCTGGATACAACCATTATAATACCTATCAGTATATGTAGATATTCCTTTATCCTGCCCCAAGTATACCAAAATCCAATTATGGAGGTGAGTCTCAGGATAATGCCAATTATACTAATGTATATTGGGATGAACAAGACGATTGTAGCTATGTTTACAAGCGTTGTCCACAAACCTGCTAACACCACGGTTATCATTGTACCAAATATTCCAGATACTATCTCCGTGGCGACTAGAAATTTAAATGCCCTTCTAGCCACTTCTTCCAACTCCTTCTTCTTCAGCGACATCCATCTCAGGATCAGTGTAAATACGCCTAGACCGATGTTTATATTGACGAAGGTAAAGTGAGTTAAGACCACAAATGCGAGTAAATATAGAGGGACCGTTATATCTGTCATGATTCTCCACCTCCAAGTATCCTAGGTGGTTTAGTTAGCACGATGTATATTGTGTAGAACATGAGTGATATTCCTATTATTATGCCTAATATTATCCCAGTTGCTACAGGTGAGTTGATCTCTATCGGTGTGATCAGTTCCTCTGGATAAAGTAGTCCATAGACTGTCCATGGCTTTCTACCAATCTCTCTAACCGCCCATCCTAGTCCAGCTATAGTCGGCATTAATACACCATATAATAGCCCTCCATATAGAAGGAGCTTCTCCTTGCCTTCCCAGAAGCTTTTTAGTATGAGGGTTGAGAGGAACATCAATGCGATTAAGCCTGATAATACAGCTATGGTTATCTTAGTCATGTAGAGTGGATATACTGTGGGGAGCTTCTCTAATGCCTTGAGAGTATCGGAAACAGCTATATCTTTAACAGATAATCCTGCTATTGTCAGGTCTGGATTAGGATGATTCTTGGCCATCGCTAATAGCTTGTCAAAACCATCGAATACATAATTAGGGTCTCCAAACATCGTAAGTCCTACAACTGGATCTGGACCAGATTTCTCCAACCCAGCTATCATTGCAAACTTGGTAGGCTGATATTTAAAGACAGCGACACCCATCTCATGACCCTCGAGGCCTTGGAGGATTAGTAGTAGTGCAGCGATTATCGATATCGTCTTGAACATCTTCATATAAAACGCTCTACTAGAGGGATCTTTCAAGGCCTTATATGATACTCCAGCCAAGACCCATGATATTCCCACTAGCGTAGTAGCTATTAACTGGTGTGTCACACTTGGTAATGCATAGGGATTTTTTAATGCAATAAGGGGGTCACTCAATAATGTTCCATACTTACTAACAAGCTCATCAATTACAATGGGGTTTACCAATACAGACCCGGTCGTACCCTGGACAAAATTTGCTACTAGGGCCTCCTTAAGAGTTAGAAGGAAGTCGGGGTTTAGTACCGTTGGTCCATAAACAGGGGCCCACGGGTAAATTGTTTTGACGAGGCCACCGACTCCCCATGGAACCTGCATCCAAGCATTTACAGAGGTTATGAAGACCCCGGATAATAATGCCCCAGTCGCGTATCCAACTGTAATTATCCAGTGTAGCCAAGGATTACTAAACTTGTTCCAAGTATATAGTAGGGCAACTAACAATGCCCCTTCCAGTATGAAGGCTACTAGCTCTAGGTATAATGGCATAAAGGCAACTGATGCTATTGCTATGAGGACGCCATTCCATACCTGAACCAAGCCAAACTCAACTAGGGTTCCTGTTGCGGCGCCAAATCCAAATGCGACTACTAATACTCTCGATAATAGCTTCGCCATCCTCAGATAATCTGAATCATTCTTCCACAGTCCTATGAACTCCAGAATAGCCATTAAGACGCTGAATCCAATGGCTATGGCTATGGTTATTGCATGGATATATATTCCGAAGGCGGATAACCATAGAGCATTAGGTACATACGATGAAGTAGATAATATTATCATAGGATTAAACACAAGCATCACCTAATTAACTATGTTTAGAAAAATACTTCATCGTAAAGATGTATCTAGAGTAGTTTATATAAAAATATGACTAAATAAAGGTGTTTTCAATATAAGTTACATATTTAGAATATATATAACAGTATTATATTTTGATTTTTTACAAACTAGGGCATTACATAAAAATAAAATTTGGTGATGTGATCACCTCTTTAATAATCGGGCTAATAGAGCTGCAAACGGGGGTAGAGACCTAGTTTGGACAAGGACTTTACCAGGGCCCTCTAACTCGATTACAATTCCCTCTCCACCTAATATGAAGCTTTTCCAACTGCCGAATTTCCTTACACTGTATTTTATCGTCTCATCCATTGCAACAAAATGAAAGTTATCTAGAATCATCTTTTCACCGGGCTTCAACTCTCTAGTCTCAATGGCACCATAGCTGTTTAGCCATGCACCACCCTTACCCTCTAGCTTTAGCCAGACCAAAGAACCTTCTGCAAGGAGTCCTTTGAAGCCTCTCCAAGCGACAGATATATCCACATTACCATGTGACGCAATGTAACTCATATCCTGGACTATCAGGGGAGAATCGATCTCAACATACTTGATATCTCCTGGAAGGCTGGGCGCCAGCCATATTTCAGAGGAATTCCTAGCTATATACGTATTTAGGAATATTGACTCGCCGCCTGCAAATGCACGTGCAAGGGCTTTTAGAACACCACCTGTGTGGGTTTTTATCTCGTAGTGGCCGAAACCTGCTACAAAAGCACCTGCTTCTGACGTCACCGATTCACCTGGGTCCAGATACACCTTCAGCATACTATATGCTGGACTTGCAATAACATCCCATTTCATAATCGTATCACCATATAACAATATATAATGCAAATATCCATATTACATAATCATATTATTAAATACTCTCTCTCCTAATATGATAATAGACCTCGACTAGGAGATACCCGAGGAAGGAGATGATTATTCCCAAGAGGATATACACTCTATAATCATAGTATATGTCCGAGAGATATCCATTGACAGCTGAACCGATTATCCAGGAAAGAGCATTAACCATATTAAGCAGACCTAATGCAGTTCCCTGTATTTCCTTTGGCGTGTTTTCTATTATATACACGTTCGCACCTGCATATATGGCTACCCACGAGACTCCGAGGATTACTTGGAAGGGGAGGATCTGTATCACATTAGTTGAGAAATAATATGAGATAAAGACAATGACGGAGAGTAGTATACCTATTTTAAAGACTTGGAGTCCACGTCCCTCTGAGAGTTCCCCTACTTTCCTGAATATGAGGACCTGGGTGATCGTGTTTATAGCCTGTAAGATACCTACATAAAAGTTGTTTCCTCCGATTGTAAACACGAAGAGACTGAAGAGGCTCCATATGCCTCCCGCCGCTACATATCTAAGGAAAAATGCTATGTAGATGATCCAAATAGATATAGATATCCTCTTTAAATAAGAGATCCTTATTCTCTCAGCGCCTACAGAATTATAGGCATCTTTAGGGAGGAAAACCATGTTTAGAAAGCCTAGGGCTACAATCAACCCACTCATATAGAAGAGTGGGATATATGAAATATAATCAGCTAGGAAACCTCCTATTATACCCGCAGTTGCAAAGCCTAGGGCACCGAACATATTCACTGTTCCTACCCCCCTTCCGGTTCCCATCAGCCTAGCTCCAACTAAGTTAACCAATGGGATTATGATTGCAGTTGAACAGCCCTGGAGAACCCTAATGAACAATAGATAATACCCGTCTTTAATCAACGGAGTTATAAAGTTTGATACGGCTAATAAGGCGAGGGATAAGAGGAGAAGGAGTTTGGCCTTACCATATTTATCGATTAAATAGCCTCCGATAATTGACGCTGGAGCATTACTCGCAAAATATACCGTTGCTAGTAGACTAACCAATAGGTTTGTAGCGCCGATAACATAAAAGGCATATAGCTGTAGAAACAAGCCATATATCCCTATTGAGAACCAAGTCCCGTATAGGGCGAAGAGCAGTGCAATTACTTCTCTTTGTCGGAGGCTCATCCTAAATCAAATAAATCTACTTTATTAATAAAGTTAAAAAAAGAATGTGACAATCACCTAACGAGTAGAGACGACACTAACCCTATCACAAGCAATATCGGCGGGACTAGAAAACCCATGGTATAGCTTAAAACATCTGATGTAAGGCCTACTATTATAGGGGCTATAGTTACACCTAGACTGACCATCATGTTAAAAAACCCACTGTTGGTACCTACAGTAGATGGTGTAGACCGTTCCCCGAGTAACCCCGTGGCAGAGGGAAATATGACTGCGCCTGAAACTCCAAATAAGAACATCATTATACTGATCAAGCTAAAGCTTGTTGAAAAGGCCACTCCCAACATAGCTATGAACGTGATAACAAGGCCCAATGTAATTAGTTTCTTCCGCCCCACCTTATCAGATAGTTTACCGAACAACGGCTGTAGAAATGCGAAGGTAAGACTTGCTAGTGACAATACGACAGCTAGTTCTCTAACACTAAATCCTAAGACATCTAATAGAAACTTAGGATATATAACGACTAGGGTTCCCATGCTAAACATGAGGGAGAAGCCGACTATGGAGAGGAGGAGGATATTCTTGTCATCAGGTATCTTAAAGACTCGCTTTCCAATATCCGAACCCCTATAATCTGGTAGTTTAAGCGCCACTACTGCAGATACCATGGCAAGGGCTGAGGCAAAGAGAAAGGGTATGTAAACGTTTGTTACCGCAGCAAGCCCCGGTCCTATCACTGGACCTAAAGCCATTCCCAAACCAAATGATGCCCCAAAAACGCCCATGGCCATTCCCAGGGACTCCTCGGAGTATAGGAGGGGGATCAACGCCATTAAAATGGGCCATGTAGACGCACCTCCAACTCCCTGGAGAGTCCGGAATAAGGCCAGGAAACATGCAGATAGACTCCATTCCCCTATTACTGGATCACCTATAACACGTGCAAAAACAGCTGAAAAACCAATTGAGGCTACGGATATCCCTACGATAATGGATCCAAGGACTATGAAGATACGCCTTCCAAACCTGTTGGATAAGTTGGAAAATGGGAGCTGTAACAAAGAGAGAGTTAAGCCTTCAAATGCAAATATCAATCCTAGAGAAAAATTTGGATTTCTACCTAGATATATGCCTTCAATATTTATGAGGACACCAAGTAAGGGGCCTACCATTGATATTGAAAACATTACTGAAAACGTCACGATGCTTATTAATATAAGTGTCTTACGACCCATAGTTAAGATATAACCTCTTTATATAATATGAGAGTATAACAAATATTATTTATATTAGGCTAGTTAGAGTAAAAGCCATGATTTAAATATGATTACTAAAATAGCCTTTAAATCCTGATTTAATTGCTAATTTAGCAAAAATATAATAAGAATATAGTTGATTATATATTAAATAATATCCAT
>JALTNJ010000048.1:6802-7438 GCA_027000765.1 Nitrososphaeria archaeon
AACAATGGGTGGTACAGGGTATGTTTGATTTTGATAAAAAGCCTATACTGGTTTTTTGGGAGACTACCAGGGCATGTCCATTGGAGTGTAAACACTGTAGGGCAGAGGCGATTAGAGATCCGTTGCCTGGTGAGCTTACTACGGAGGAGGCTATTAGATTCATAGATAGTTTAGAAGGGTTTGGGAAACCTTATCCAGTGTTGATATTTACAGGTGGAGACCCTCTTATCAGAAAAGATATATTTGACTTGATCGGATATACCGTGAAAAAGGGATTTAGAGTCGGTATTGCCCCTGCTGTCTCGGACCTACTCTCAATAGACAATATTAGGAGAATGAAGGAATTGGGATTAAAATACGTGTCAATAAGCCTAGATGGAGGCAAGGCTGAAACACACGATAGAATAAGAGGGATTGAAGGACATTATAGCATGACAGTAGATGCATTGAGACTACTAAGGGAACATGGGTTCATTACACAGATAAATACAGTGGTTACCAGAGAAAATGTTCATGAACTACCGTATGTAGTTGAACTTCTAAAAATGCTTGGTATTAGGATATGGGAGGTCTTCTTCCTAATTAGAGTAGGTAGGGGGACAGATGTTAACGACATCTCTCCCAAGGAGTATGAGG
>JALTNJ010000049.1 GCA_027000765.1 Nitrososphaeria archaeon
CTTTAACATAATACCCCCAAATCGGGGTAAAACATTAAATCTGAGAGGGTTTGGGATGTAATTTCCTAGGTGAGCGTTAATAAAATATGGATTATACATGACTGTGTCTTGAAAATATAGATTTAATTAGGCTATCTATTTTATTATGAAGGATATACTATCCGATTTCCTCCGGGATCCTGGATATACGTATCACATCGTATCTAAAATACCATTTCCATATGAGTTTGACCTCGAGATGAGGGTGAACCCGGGGTTTGAGAGGGAGTACAACTATCTCGGAGCTATAAAGCTTAGTGAGCCTGATAGGGAACTGCTCTCCATGCCTTTGGGAGTCGCTCTATCCAAGAGGAAGAGTGTAAGGAGGTATAAGATGAGGAGGGTTGAGTTTAAGAAGTTCTCTACATTCATGTATTACATAGCCGGAATAAGGGGTTACAAATATGGCTATCCACTTAGGACTTATCCGACAGCGGGTGCTCTAAACAGTCCGGAGGTCTTTGTCCATATCGATAATGTGGAGTCGATTGATAAAGGGATATATCATTATAACCCGTTTGAACATACACTCGAGCTTATAAAGCCTGGAGACTTTAAACACGATGTATATTATGCCTCACTCGACCAGAGTCAGGTGTTGGAGGCCGCATTCAATATATTGGTGGCTGGGATATATGATAGAACGTACTCGAAGTATGGGTTGAGAGCCTATAGATATGTTTTGGAGGATGTTGGGCATCTAGGTCAGAATATCTATTTAGTTGCTACTGCCCTAGACCTGGGTACTGTATGTATGGGTGCGTTTAGAGATGATGACCTCTCCAGGGTTTTCCAGTTAAAGGAGAGAGAACTCCCCCTACTCTTATACTCAGTCGGCTATCCAGAAGATATATAACATTTTCTACACATGTGAGAAGTCCAATCAAGAGGGTGTCACTATGTAAACATGATGTAAACAATTTTGAAAATGGATTTGCTTTACAACCCAAGTTCATTGAAACGTTTCAAATGGGTATCCAGTTTATATGGGATCCTCTAGACTATATATTTTTTATGAGTAATCTAGACTCTAGAGTGAGTACCCTCCTAGATAAATATCTGAAGATCTTTGATGAGCTTCTCAGCCTTAAAAGTGTAGCTGCATACTCGGATAATGAGACTGATAAGGCTGCAGAATATTTGAAGAACCTATTTGAGAAGAGGGGATACACAGTAGATTTATGGGAGGAGGGTGGAAATCCAGTTGTACATGCAAGGATTGGAGATGGTGGAAAAACATTCATAATATATAATCACTATGATGTCCAGCCAGCGGAACCTTTAGAGCTATGGAATTATCCTCCATTCAAACTCACATTAGACAACGGTTTTCTATATGGGAGGGGAGTAGCAGATAATAAGGGTAATATAATAGCTAGGTTAATGGCTACAGACCTATTTATCCAAGAATATGGTGATGGATACTCGATTGAATGGGTTATAGAGGGTGAGGAAGAAGTTGGAAGCCCAACCTTGGAGAAGGTTCTGAAGAAGCATAAGAATGATATCCATGGTGAAGCAGGCCTATGGGAGACTGGATATGTTAGACCTGATGATAGGCTTGGATTTTCACTGGGATTTAAGGGTATGTTATACTTGGAGTTGAGAATTAAAAGGTTGAAGACTGATGTACACAGCGGATTTGCCCCTGTACTACCTAATCCAGCTTTAGAAATGGCTGAGTTAATAACCAAGTTGAAAAGG
>JALTNJ010000050.1 GCA_027000765.1 Nitrososphaeria archaeon
GTGTTTACATATCTCCGGAAGAGGGATGAGAATAATCTTAAGAGGGTTATGGGCCGTATAATCGGTGAAAGAGGGAAGGCTAAGAGGATATTGGAGGAGACAACCGGCACAGATATATCTATATATAGAAATTATGTGGCTGCTATAGGTTTATTTGAGGATATATTGGTGTTGGATGAAGCGGTTAGGAAGCTGATTAAAGGCCTGCCTCACCGCGTTGTATATGAATATCTATATAATACTAGAAGTATGAGGAAGATGGGGTTAAGAAAGTGGTAAGGGAAATATATAAGGAGGCTAGTCCAAGCGAATTCTTTTATAGAAATAGGCAGTTAGCCGGATTTTCAAACCCGTCTAGAGCCCTATATACAGCTATTAGAGAACTGTTTGAAAATTCCCTCGATGCCTGTGAACTTCATAGGATAAAGCCTAATATACTTATCAGCCTCAGGCACATAGAATCCACGTCATCGAGTACAGCCATATACAAGCTGTATATCCAGGACAATGGGTCCGGGATCCCGAAGGAGTATGTATTGGATGCCCTTGGGAAGATATTCTTCAGCAGCAAATATATCCTTAGGCAGAGTAGGGGTACCTTCGGCCTTGGAGGTACTATGGCGATCCTATATGCACAGGCAACGTCCGGTAAGCCTGTTAAAGTCGTCACCTCAACCGGAGGAAGATATATTGTCTCATATGTCTTCCAGATAGATATCGATAAGAATAGGCCTCATGTAATATCCCAGAAGACCATCCGTAACAACCTTAAGTGGAGAGGTACTATACTCGAGCTATATCTAGAGGGGAACTATCCCCATGCATCACGCTATATCGTGAGCTATTTCAAGCATACGGCCGCGATCACCCCCTATGCAGATATAACGTTTATAGACCCAGATGGAAACCTGTTCTACTTCCCCCGTACCGTGGGTATAATGCCTGAGCCTCCTAAGGAGACGCTTCCACATCCACATGGAATCGACCTAGAGACTTTGAAGCGGATGATTAAGAGATCACCTAAGTCCATGACTATATCCGAGTTCCTGATGAAGAACTTCCATAGAGTCGGTAAGATGATCGCCAAGAAATTCCTTAAATATGCCAAGATAAAGGGTAACACCCGCCTCGGGGAGATGGATAATACGCTTATTGAGAAGCTGTATAGGGCTATGAAGACCTTCGATGGGTTTATATCCCCCTCTTCAGATGTCCTTTCACCCATTGGAGAGAGGATATTTAAGGAGGGTATCCTGAAGGAGTTTAATCCAGAGTATATTGATGTAGTTACTAGACCGCCCTCGAGCTATGAGGGTCATCCGTTTATCATTGAAGCCGCCCTAGTATATGGCGGGAGTATCCCTGGTAGCCCTGGCGAGATAGTCTTATATAGGTATGCCAATAAGATTCCATTGTTATTTGATGAAGGCAGTGACGTAGCTGCTAAAGTACTGAATAATATTAATATGAATAATTATAAGAGGCCTATGGACAAGCCCACTGCACTGTTCATCCACATAGCCAGCACTAAGATACCGTTTAAGACCGTGGGTAAGGAGGCTATAGCCGATATCCCTGAGATTGAGAAGGAGATTGAGCTGGCTATAAGATATCTATTGAGGAGGTTCACGACCTATACCCGTAAGATTGAGAGGAAGATCCATGCTGAGAGGAGGCTTAGGATATTTAGGAAGTATCTTGATTTAATCGGGGAGTTCTCAGCCAAGATAATTGATA
>JALTNJ010000051.1 GCA_027000765.1 Nitrososphaeria archaeon
GCTGAACCTCACCGTTTGCCACTTGAAGAATAATTTCTAACATACATATCCCCGTGTCAATTATTTCATCTCAATACCTAAAAATAATTCATATACCCCTATGGTGTTAAAAATAATTCTTCCTGGACCAATACCATATATGAACATAATTAATATTATTACTATAAGCAAAAATTATCATTATTGGTGATTCCTGTGTTGGAGAAAAGCCTTACTGTTAGCTCTAAAGGGAGGGTTGAGGCGAGGGTACTCGTCGAGAGAGGAGTCTATACAATTGTAGAATATAGAGATCCGAAGACGATGAAGGTTGTTGAGAAGAAGTTTAAGATATACCTAAGGAATGATGATGGCGTGGTAAGGGGTTTTCTAATGATACCTTTGAAAGGTGGAAATAGGTATCTGGGTATTGAGGATAGGCAACCAAAGCAAGATTTATACGTATATAATATAGACACGGATTCTGAGGAACCTCTGTTCAAATAATTATTTGTATATTCGAATTGTTTTAAGTAATCTTTATTATTCTATGGTAATATATTAAACTATAAAGATGGTTTATTTGGTGTTGGTCTATGAATGATATACCTAAACTATTGACGGATGTCCCGGGTCCAAAGAGCAAGAAAGTTCTCTCTCTACGCCGAAACTATATCCCGAAAGGAGTATATGAGACATCGCCAGTTGTAGTCAAGAAGGCTAAGGGGGCTCTTATAGAGGATCTAGATGGGAATATACTGCTTGACTTTACCTCTGGTATTGCAGTGGTTAATGTCGGGCATTCTCCTGATGAGGTTGTGCATGCAATAAGTAAACAGGCTGAGAAACTTATACATAGCTGTATACATGTCGCCAGCTATGAGCCATATCTTAATTTGGCTAAGAAAATTGTGGATATCTCTCCAGGCGATTTCCCTAAAATGGCTTACTTCCTAAATAGTGGTGCTGAGGCTATTGAGAATGCGGTAAAGGTTGCTAGGTATTTCAAGAGGAAGATTGGGGTAATTACATTTGAAAATGCATTCCACGGGAGGACTCTATTGACGATGTCATTGACAAGTAAATATAGGCCTTATAAACTCGGTTTCTACGCCTACTCCCCAGGGATAGTGAGATATCCTTATCCCTATCCATATAGATGTCCATTTAAATCAAAGTCTCCAGAGGAATGTGCATATGCGACCCTAGAATTTATAGAAAGAGGTTTCACAACATATATCGATCCTGACGAGACAGCTGCAATATTATTTGAACCTATTCAGGGAGAGGGTGGATACATTGTTCCTCCCCCAGAGTTTGTAAAGGGACTAAGGGAGATCGCCGATAAATATGACCTTATATTAATCGATGATGAGGTCCAGACTGGAATGGGTAGAACTGGCAAAATGTTTGCAATAGAGCATTTCAAAACAATTCCAGATATGATTACACTGGCAAAGTCCCTAGCATCTGGTATGCCAATCTCCGCAGTTGTTGGTAAAAGGGAGATATTGGATTCTGTACACCCAGGGGGAATAGGAGGCACCTTTGGAGGCAACCCAGTATGTGCTGCTGCAGCCCTAGCGACTATAGATATAATCGAGAAGAGTCTACCAGATGCGGAGAAGGTTGGACATGAGATGGATAAAAGGCTGAAGGAGCTCTACGATAAGCATGAAGTGATTGGTGAGTATAGAGGTCTAGGTCCCATGAAAGCAATTGAATTAGTAATGGATAGGAAGAGTAAGAAGCCTGCCAAAG
>JALTNJ010000052.1 GCA_027000765.1 Nitrososphaeria archaeon
GTTAGGAGGCCGGTCGGTATAGTCACATACTCTGATATAATATATCTTCCTATCACCTCTATCTCGAGAGGGAGTAGATATGTTAAGGATAGTACAAGGAGAGTGATCTTTGTAAAATACTCACTCCCAGTTCTCGAGGACATAATGTCTTCCCCCGTATTTGTCGCGTCACCAGATGAACTATTGGTTGACGCTGCAGGAAGAATGTATTTTGAGAGAATTGGGCATCTACCTGTGGTTGATGAAGAGAATACGATTATAGGTTTAATAGACAAATATATTATTTTGGAGGATATGGTGAGGACAGGATTATGAAGGTTGTTGAGATTGCTATAAAAAACTTTCCTACGATCGATAAGGACGCCAGGATCAAGGACGCGATCGAGATGATGGTTAAGAAAGACGTTGACCGCCTTGTAGTCCTAAGGAATAAGAGAGAGTTATATGGGATAGTTACAGAGTATGATATTCTTTTTAAACTCTCTCAGAGGGCTGTTAAGAGGTTTGAGCCATACAATACCTCTGTAGCTAGCGCAGCCACCAGCCCAGTAGACGTTGCATACCTAGATACTGATGTAAAGACAGCGGCAAATATGATGCTGAATAGAGGATATAGTAGTCTTCCAGTCATTGATAGGGAGGATAACCAGCTATATGGCCTTGTGACTAAACGGGAGATCATTGAGATATTCAATAGGCATGAGGATAAGTATGGGGAGACAAGGATTAGTGAGATAATGGCTAATGTACAGGGTAAGGTAGAGCTCTTCCACAGGCTAGTTCAAGCAGAGACTAAGATGCGTGCCAGTGGATTCAATACACTTGTAGTGACACATCAAAAAAAGTTTGTCGGTATAGTTACAGCGCTAGATATTG
Source organism: Nitrososphaeria archaeon (assembly GCA_027000765.1). Lineage (GTDB taxonomy): Archaea > Thermoproteota > Nitrososphaeria > Geothermarchaeales > JDFR-13 > Geothermarchaeum. Next base: position 877 of record JALTNJ010000052.1, read on the forward strand.
CAAGAGCTATATTTACAATAAAAAAACTGATGCCTACACAGAAGTGGGAGTATAATTTAAGAAGACTTCTTGTAGCAGATGTGGTAAATAGAGAGGTTGAGACATTGACACCCGACGATACCATTAGTGATGCAGTCAACTTATTACTAAATGGTAGACAGAGACTGATACCTATTCTAGAGGGAGATGAGGTTGTTGGAGTAGTATCTAGGAGACATATTATGAAGTTCATGTTGAATAACAATCTTCTGTAGAGTAAGATCATGACTCCACCAAAATTTTTAGCTGATGAGATGAATGGAGACATTGCAAGATGGCTACGTATCATAGGGTTTGACTGCCTATATTTCACTGGAGATGATCTCGATAACAAGCTTCTGGAGATAGCGGAGAAGGAGAATAGAATATTACTGACATCCGATAGAGAACTTTACCAGAGGGCTATTAGGAGGTATATTGGAGCAATATACACCTCTGGTGAAAATACTGAGACAAAGCTGAAGAAGATATTTAATATACTTAATTTGAATACCTATGTGAATAGACTGAAATATAGGTGCCCTATATGCAATACAGTTCTAGTTCAGAGGGAAAGTAAGGGTTTGGATCTGCCGCCTCATGTAAAAAATAATCATAAAACGGTTTATGTATGTGAAAGATGTGGAAAAGTATATTGGAAAGGTTCTCATTGGACTAAAATAAGGGATACGTTTAGGAAGCTCGGGGTCGATATTTGATATCTAAAGTCACATATCTTTTAAATTAATATATAAAATGAATATTTAATGAGTATAATGAGAGCGTACATCAAGGAAGTTAAAATTACTAATTATAAGACTTATAAAAACGCTAGAATACGTTTTAGCGATGGAATAAATACTATCGTGGGGCCTAATGGAACTGGTAAATCGAATTCTATTGAAGCCATATTATTTGGGTTGGGTGAGAGAAGTCTCAAGCTATTTAGGGCAAATAAATTTATCGACATAGTTCATAACCCCCAGGGTGTAGACATAACTAAAAAAGGATATGAAGTCTCAGTAACACTTACAATTGTTGATGATAAGGGTAAGGAACATATTTTCAAGAGGGTTTTTCGCCCCAAGGATAATGCACATCTATACTACTATAATAAGAAGCGTGTAAGTAGGGGGACATACATCTCGAAGCTACTGACGTTAGGCGGTGGAGGCTTCCATTATGTCTATATACCACAGGGAGGAATACTTAATCAGGCGAATATTACTCCTAAGGACCTTAAGCAGTTGATAGACGAGGCTTTGGGGATCGCTAAATTCGATGAGAAAAAAGCTGAGGCATTAAGCAGACTGGAGAAGGCTGAGGCTAAGCTAGAGGCTCTAAATGAAAAACAAGAAATACTTAAGGAAATGGTGTCTAAACTCCTCCATCAAATGATAAACCTTGAGAAAAAAGAGAATATTGAGAGAGTTCTTAGGAGACTGAAGGCCGCTAAGTATACTTTGGAGATCGAGGAGCTGGAGCCGAAGATAAATAAGAAGAAGGAGGAGTTGGAGGAGCTGAGTGAGAAAGAGAATAGATATACAAAGAGAATCGCGCAACTTGAAAATGATATACAGAGTGTAGAAAGGAAAATCGGGGAACTGGAGGAGGAGTTAGAGGAGAAAGGTATAGAACAATATCGTAAAATGCTTAGAGAAAGATCAAATATCAATACTGATTTGACCAATAAGAAAAATCTCCTCAATCTTAAGGAAAACGCGCTCCAGAGGGAAGAGAAAGAGTTAGACTATTTAAGGTTAGAATTAAACCGTATTAGAGACCAAGTTAAGGAAAAGACTGATTCGTTGAAGACGATTGTAAAGACAAATAGATCGCTTAAAAAGGAGCTTACTTCACTGAATAAGGAGAAGGAGAAATTAACGAAGGAGATTGAGAGACTTCAGAATGAGTTGGGTGAGATATTTAGTAAGAAAAAAGAGTTGATCTCTAAGAGGGACAAGACACTTACAGAGAAGATTAGAGAACAGGCGGAGATCCTTGCGTTAGAGAAAATAGGGGACTTATATAGAGATAGATTGAAGGAGCTGGAGGATAAACTAGCTCATTTCGAGAAGAATATGGAGAGTCTTGAGGGTAAGTTGAATGAGATTAAGGAGAAGCTTAGTGGGATAAAGGACAGAGAGAAGAAGCTGAAGGAGAAATATGATAAGTTTAGGGCCAGAAAAGAGAAGATTGAGAGGGAGATTAGGGAGGCTGAGAAACTCCTTAGGAAAGTTGAGAAATACATAGATAAAATAAGGAGAGAAAAGAAGACTGTGGATATCGAGTATCAATCCGATGCAAGGTACATCATGAAGATAGCGAGTGATATGAATATCAAGGGGGTCATAGGCATCCTGGGAGAGAGGATAAAGGGCCCAAAGGATATAGTGTCACTTCTTAAGGAATCGCTCGGGAGAGACTGGTATAGTATAATTGTGGATGACGTGGATACAGCGGAGAAGCTGTTTAAAATCTCCTATGAACTGAATAAGAAAGTCATGATAAAACCAGTATCTAGATATGTCTCCAGTGAAAAACCACATGATAAAAGTGTTTTAACAGTGATAAAATATCCTAGTAAGATGAGGCCCCTACTAACAAAACTATTTGGAAACCTAGTTATAATAACTGATCCCGAGGAAGGTTACCGCTATCTATCCCAGGGATTAAGTGTGATACATAAGAAAGGAGAGTTTATGATAACCACAGACTCCTGGATATATGAGGGGAAAAAGAAGAGGATAATTATAACCAAGGATCTGGAGAAGTTGGAGGATATCTACAAGACGTTTAAGGATATGATAACTCTTAGGAAAGACGATTTAGATAGGTTGGAGACTGAGATAGACCATATTGAGAACAATCTAATTAAACTTATTTCAGAGAGAGTGAGGCTTGAGGAGACCGTTAAAATAATGAATGAAAACATGAGATTCCTGAAGAGCTTCCACGTATATTACAAGAGACGAAGGAATAAGATCCTGAGGAACTTGAGGAAGGAGGGGAAGAAGGAGAAGCTTGCTAAGGTGGAGAAGGAGTACATTAGCGAGGTTTCTAGGCTCGATAGGACTATCGACGATTATAGAATGAAGATAAGTAAGCTGGAGGAGGAGAAAAAGGAGATAGAGGTTGAGATCGTTGGAATAGAAAACATTTTGACTAGAAACAACGAGTTTATAAACAGTACGAGAGAAGCGATTCAAGAAATAAAGAGGAATAGAGATAGGATTAAGGAGTCAATTAGAGAGAAGGTTGATGAGATAAATAGGATAAAGAGGGAAATATCAAGTATTAAGAAGGAGATACGTGAGAAAGAGAAGTATCTGGAAGAGATAAATAGGGAGATTGATGAATTCGTAGAAAAGACAGAGGGAATAAAACAGCGCCTAGAGAAATTGAAGCATAATAGGAGCGAAATAAATAGAAAGTGGGTGGATTATAATAAGAGGTTGAATGAGGTTAAGATAAGGATCTCGGAGATCAAGGGAGATCTAAAGAACCTCTCTACACAGATAAATATGCTTAGAGAGAAGAGGGCTGAAGAAGGTTATCTAGAGCCCGTGCATATACCTGGAGTAACTAAGCCTGAAGAAATAGAATTTATGATCAGAGAATACATGGATGAGATGGATGAAATAAATAGAGACGAAAACTATCCGACTCCTATGGCGAGGGAAGAATATCTAAGGAGAATAGAGCCCTATAAACAGTTCTCTATGAATAAGAGCCAGCTAGAGAAAGAGAGGAACGCCATACTAGAATTTATACGTGAGATAGATGATGAAAAGGAGAGAGTATTTAGGGAAGGATTTGAAAAGATAAAAGCGAAGTTTGAGAAGCTCTTCTACAGTGTATTCCCAGAGTCAAAAATAGTCATGGATCTTGAGAATCCGGAGGATATAAATAGCGGGATAATACTATATGTCGAGCTGAAGGGTAAGCCTAGGCTACCCATATTCTCATTAAGTGGAGGAGAGAAGTCTCTACTCATAATACTATTCCTCCTCGCGGTATACTCGATACCTGGTAATGTGGTCTTCCTACTAGACGAGATAGATGCTCATGTTGATCCCCGGAACTTGAATCACTTCGCCCAAGCGATAGTCTCTCAGAAGGAGGAGAGCCAGATAATATTCGTTACACTACCCAGGGACGAGATATTGGCTAAGATGGCCGACTACTTAATAACAATATTCTTTAGAAACGGTGTGAGTAGACCAATAGTGATTCCGAAAGAGAGGATTTCGGAGGTGCTTAGAAATAGATAAACGGGATAGATACTCGATAATCCTAGAGTCGAGAGAGAGATTGATGAGAATAAATCCATGGAAAATAGACTTGGTACGCGAGTTGGAAGAACTTCTCCAGATATTTCAGAAGGAGAACCTTAATTTTGTAATAGCTGGATATGCCGCTGATAACGCGGCTTTCATCTACAAGAGGAAGATAGATACCATCGAGAAAATAGCTAAGCCGAGTAAAGTAAGTAGAGTAGGAAGACTGGATCAGGAGGAGATATTACTTAGACTCCCAGATATCAAGGTTGAGACCGTCGTAGGTAAGACATACATCGACTTAAGCCATATATTGGATAGACTTGAGGAAATAATTGAAAATAGACTTAGACTTGCACCCGTTCCAGAAGAGGCCCCAGACATCACTGAATATTATAGTGACACAAGGTTAATTGAGGAGAAGGCTAGGGAGATTGGAGAATTGATTAAAAATGCGTATAAAGTATTTAAGAAAAGCATCTTATTATCTGATATAATCAAGACGCTAGACAATTATTCACCATATTTAGTTATCTTCGCCATACTATTCCTATATGTTGAAGGAGTAATTGATGTTGATTTCATTGAGGAGGATGGAGTTGCCAAGGACATCGTCATCATCCCCGTTGAATAAAGAGATAATTGGAACACTAGATGCACTATTCTACGTTGCATCTAAGCCAGTTAGCCTAGATACTATTGTCTCAATACTAAAACTCGGTTCACGCAGGGAAGCCGAGGAGATAATGGAGGCCTATGTCAAACACTTCAATTCCAAAATGGTTGGTCTAGAGATAGTTAGACGTAGGAAACACTATTTCCCGAAGATTAAGGATAGATATATAGATAAGGTTAAGAACCTAATGAGGCCGCCGCCTCTAACGGAGAAACAGCTGGAGGTATTGGCATATATTTATACAAGGAAGAAAGTTAAGCTCAGTCGGTTAAAAGATATATTTGGTAATAGAGTATATAGAGACGTCAAGAAGTTTATTAGACTGGGGTTAGTAACAAAGAAAAGCGAGGATACTGGTTTCACCGTTATAATTAGAGAGGAGGCTGAAGCCCTTATTAGAAGTAGACGGGGTAGGAGACGGGAAAAGATAGTTAAAAAACCTAATATTTAAATAATATCTCCTCTGTTTAAAATTAAACAGTGTAGTAGAGGAGGTTGATTCATAATGGTTCAGTGGCACTGGGATCTACATAAAAGGAAGAAAACTGGTGGAAAGAGACTCATATGGAGGGGAAAGAGGAAATACGAGAGGGGCGGTATACCTGCTGAGACTAGACTAGGAGAAACCAAGATAAAGGTAGAGAGAGTTAAGGGAGGACTCCTAAAGATAAGGCTGCTCCGTGCTGAATGGGCAAATGTATATAATCCGAAGGAGAAGAAAGTTGTAAAGACTAGGATTTTAGAAGTTATTGAAAATAGGGCGAATAGGGAATATAGTAGGAGAGGAGTTATTACTAAAGGTGCACTAATTAAGACGGAATTGGGTAGGGCGATAGTAGTTTCTAGGCCCGGGCAAGATGGAGTTATTAATGCAAGGTTGTTGGAGGAGTGAAGAACAGGGAAAATTTTGTCATATGGACGGTATATTTCAACCAAGATCTTTCTAGAAAGAGAGGTAGGAAACTACCTAAGAGAGAGTGTGTCCAGAACCCTAAGTTGGAGGAGCTGGTTACTGCGGCTCGTAAACTTGGATTCCAAGTAGCTAGTTTTAAAAAGGCTAGATATCCATCTTGTTGGTGGATCAAGGATAATGGTTATATAATGATTAGCAAGGACGCTAGGAAGAAACTGGATATCATCAGGGAAATAGCCAAGGAGATTAGGCGTATGCGCGGTGGGAAATAGCCTCCTCAAAATTCACTGGAGGAAGCTAAGGAGTTATATTTATGTTATGTAAAAAAATAATTCTTAGTGAAGGGAAACTCCTAAAAACTATTCTTGTTATTAGTGATATGAGGAGACTTGTGTTATGAAAGAAGCAGGTGTTATATTGCACTATACAAAGAGCAAGGTATTTGTAATTGAAGCTAAAGATAAGCTGATTCCGGAGACTACGCTAGTCGATTCAAGGGGAGAGAAGATAGGTATTGTAGTCGATGTCATAGGACCTATAAACAAGCCTTTTCTAGT
>JALTNJ010000053.1 GCA_027000765.1 Nitrososphaeria archaeon
CGGTAAGAGCCTCCAAAATATCGCCCTTCTCCGAGATCCTACTAATCAGATAAATGAAGTAAGCCTCCGAATCTGTTGTCCCATATATATGGCTCTTGAACTCCTCTGGAACCATCGATATAATTGGGTCTCGCTTCAACTCGCCATTGTGTATAAACACATAGGGTCCATATGTAAATGGATGGGTATTTACATAGATCTTCCCTAATCCCTTTGTAGCATGCCTAATATGGAAGAGAACTATATCTGAATATGCGTTTGCAACTACATCCTTTGCAACCCTACTCTCATATATAGCCACAGGTTCCTTGACAAGCATGTAACCTTTTCTAATGAACCAGGCAATACCCCATCCATCCTTATGCCCCTTATGTGACTCCTTTCTATAGCCTGGCCTAGCGATATGGACTAGGGGCCACTCCGCCTCATAAACCCAGTGATAGACGTTACTTGGCTTAGGTGATATTAGAGCTAGTAGCCTACACATAACCACCATCACACCATAACTAGTTATAACAGGATATTATGTATTCAGGGAAAATTAAATTTTCATGCAACTCGACACGAGCCTACACGATAAAATATATTTGAACCCATAAGACACCCAGTTTACACATATGTAAATAAATGTAAAGCATGTTTACACTACTTCACCAGAATAATAATTTAATAATTCCTGATTGGTATGTATTCCAGTGGATGGAGATGGATGAAGATTTTAAAGCGGAGATCGTTTCAATGATAATCCAGGGAAAAACCATTGACGCCATTAAAAAACTATCTGATTCATATGGTATCGACCCACCTAAGATTAAGGTGGGTAGGGTCAAGGGAAAATCCAGGGCATTAGCTGTATATATACCCAGGACAAAGACAATCGTGATACAGAATGGCGAGTTATTTAATAATCCGTTCGTCGTTCTACATGAATACTATCATCATCTAAGGTATCAGGATAAGAGGCATAGAGGCACTGAACAGAATGCGGATAAATATGCTGCTTCCTTCATACAGGCATTTAAAACCAGGGCATTATCAAAAAAATAAAGCAACCAGATATTCATGAGAATTTTAATTTTAAAAGCCTTTATAAAAATAGGAAAAAACTTGATGAGATTTTTAAGGATACTTTATTAATGACGTTTTATGATAAATTATATTTAGTATCTTACCCTCTCATGAGGCTATTGATGGAGGGATGGGAGTTGAGGGATTATTATAACGAGACCAGGGATTTCTGGCTAATTAACTTGTCTCGGCAAATGGATACACCGACACTTATGCGGATAGATATTAATATACCTGTGGTTAATGGACGTATCGTAGAAGATAGTTATAGACTAAATGTGTATGCAGATGTCCTAACCTTAGCCTCTGAATACGCGGGGATAGTTGCAGTAGCACATCAAGGTAGAAAGGGGCAGAAGGATTTTATAAGCTTGAAACAGCATTGGATAATCCTTAGGAAGCTACTCCCATCTTATATTGACATAGAGTTCATACCTTTCGAAGACATTTTTACTGAAGAGACGAAGAAGAAAATTAGGGATCTAGATAGAGGAAAAATAATATTACTTGATAATATACGTATGATGGATGAAGAGACGGAATTTAATCCTGAGACGAGCAAATTTATCAAGTTCTTTAAGGGACTGATAAAAACCGCGGTAAACGATGCGATACCAGTATGGCACAGGGCCCATACAAGTCTGATGTCGTTACCATATATAGCTCCTACATATGTAGGAGTTAGATCTGTTCTGGAGCTGAAGACCTTAAGTGAAGTCCTGGAGAACAAGGGTGGAGATGTAGCGCTTATAATGGGAGGCTCCAAACTAGCTAAGGTAAATTATCTCGTGAAGATACTTGAGTGGGCAGATGGGTACACTGGTGGACTGCCCGGGCAACTGCTTGCATATGCGGATGGACATGACCTAAATGAAGTGAACAATAGGTTCTTAAGGAGGAAGTTTAAGGATAAGGACTTTGAAGCCGCGAAGCTCCTTCTAAAGAAATTCAATGTAAGGTATCCAAAAGACTTTATAGTTGTGGAAAACGGTGAGAAGAGAGAGGTGTCGCTAAAAGAGATAAATAAAACTGAGGGAGTGATATTTGACATTGGGCCAGAGACAGTAGAGTGGTATGCCAAGGAAGTAGAGGGGAAGGAGATTAGGATTAGAGCGGGTCCACTTGGAGTCTTTGAGAGAGGCTTCGATAATGGCGTTCGGTTTACAAAAATGATAGCTGGAAATGGACTGATATTCCTAGGTGGAGATACAACTGCTGAAATAGCAATGTACGGATTGGATAGGATCATAATGAGTACGGGAGGAATTCTCTGCGTCAGCGGCGGATCATTCCTACATGGAATGGCTGGCGAAGCATATCCAAGCATCGACGCTATACTTGAGATGCAGAAATAGATCGTCTAGAGAAATAATTATATTTTAGTCCAAGGAGAAATCCATTTTGTATACCGCCATGACCAAGGAAGATAAATATATTGGGGATACGGAGATCAGTTATCATCATCCATGGCTTGGGAGGATATATTATAGAGGAATTCCTGTAGAGGATTTTATTGACAATGACTTATCATTTCTAGAAACAGTCTATTTCCTAATAACTGGAGAATATTATATGCACTCCGAGATACTTGAATACATGACATCCGATACCCATAGGGATAAGGCAATCATCATGCTAAGAGGGATAGTAGATGATATAGTGAAAAAACATCTATCGCCAGATGTCTCTGGACTAATCATGTCATCATTATTTAGCAGGGTGGAAGAGCTAAAAAATCTTGAGAAGGTAATGATTATATACCTTGATATACATGGTTATGAAGATGTTATGAAAGTCCTGAAAGACGTGTTAATAGGGGTTAGTTACATCGACGCATTAAACAACTATCGTATTAGGCTAAAGAAAGCCGTTGAGAAAGTAGTTACATTATATAAAACCATCGTGGAGGATCTTGAGGCCGGTAATGATGTTCAAGATTCATTCATAGGAGAATACTGTGGACCGCATAACCAGCATATCCTAAACATAATTAGAAAAGTTGTATATAGTGAATTGAGGGATAAACCGTTTCTAGAGAAATATAACTTGATCAAAAATATGGAGAGAAAGATTAAGAAAGATCTTGGCATGTATCTAAAGATAGATCTTTATACACCCTTGTTGTTTGAGAGCCGCGGAATCCTGAGTAATATGCCGGATATACTCCCAATACCTAGTTTATTTGGGGCACTAGCCTATATCCTCGAATCAAGTAAATACGAGGAGATTCCTGATGAGCTAGTATACAAGGGACCTATAGGTATAAGCATAAGAGATTATTTCAAGAACCATTTGAAAAACAAATAGATCACTATAATCATGAAGATTAGATATATTAATGCCACCAATAACCCTATCTGTCCAGTTAATAATATGGGTAATGGTCCGATAACCACGATAAAATCGCCTCCATTCCCTGGAATCGCCCCCAAATACGGGGTAGACAGTAGTATGAAGCCTATGAATATCAGTATAAAGCCTAGGAACATGAATATACTGGGCAGAATCATGTCCCTAAAAATGTCCCCTTCAACCTCCATAAGAGGTTTAATATCCATACTACAAGATCTACATAGACCTGTAGAGTAGTCGAAGTCGACTCTACATATGAGTCTCCCACATCCCTTACATACATACTCTGCTTCCCGAGACCCACATAGATCACATAATGGGATTTCCCTAATCTTATCACTCACCAAGATCACCTAGGGCTGATAAAGCCAGAAGACTGAGAAAACTATGTATATGAAGATTAGTAGAGCGAATATAAGAGCCACCCATTTCAGACCCTCCCTATCACTTCCCCATATAATTGGTATAGGTCCAATTAACAGTATACCCCCTCCCTTACCCCTTCCTCTAGACAGCATAACCATACCTATGAATACGAGTATAAAACCTGCTACTACAAGCATAAACCCTAGGTCTGAAGTTGATATGCCGATGGTCATACCAATTATTATAATTTGGTTTTTAGAGGGTTAAAGGTTTTACCCTATATATGGCTGGCAGAAGGCAGCTTTGGAAAACAAGATATATTCTAAGTATTATAACTATGTTATTTAATCATTATGTAAGTGGATATATAATTAGGTATTATTATGTTGTCATATATGGTGGATGGTGTTTAAATTGGCTGTGAAACCTGGAGTGTCCAAGGAAGAGGCTAAGAAAAAGCTGCAGGCCTTGATAACAATGAAAACTAAGCAGAGAATGATAGAAGAGTCTATGAAGAACATAAAATATAAAATTGGTGTGATAAGTGGAAAAGGAGGGGTTGGAAAGTCTACTGTAACAGCTAATTTGGCTGTGGCCCTTGCCAATAAGGGATATAAGGTGGGTATTATAGATAGTGATTTTCATGGCCCGAGTATTCCAAAGATACTTGGCCTTGAGGATGAGAAGGTATTGGTCACTGAAGACAAGAAATTTGTACCAGTAGAGGGGCCGTTGGGAATCAAGGTGATGAGCATCTATTACTTCCTCCCAGACCCAACGACCGCTGTTATATGGAGAGGGCCGCTTAAAAAGAGTTTTTTGGAGGAGATACTAGCCTCGACATTATTCGGATATCTGGACTTCCTACTAATCGACCTACCCCCTGGGACAGGTGATGAGGCGATTAACCTTGTTCAGACCCTACCGAATCTAACTGGGTTGATCGCGGTTACACAACCAACGGAGGTCTCGGCGATATCAGTTGCTAAATCAATCGACTTCGCTAAGAAATCCGGTGTAAGGGTTTTGGGGATCGTGGAGAATATGAGCGGATTCCTATGCCCAGTTGAGAAGAAGGTTTATAGAGTGTTTCCAGGAAATGGGGGGCAGATGCTGTCAGATAAGTACTCGATTCCACTTCTAGGCAGGATACCTATTGACCCGAATATAGCTGGATCAGCTGATAAGGGAGAGATATTCCTCATTAAAAACCCGGAGAGTCCGTTTACGATAGAATTCAATAATGTTATTGAAAGGCTTCTAAGAGTGTTAAAGGAATTAAATGGATAGAAGGGGCTACACAGTTATGTAAATCCTTCTATTTCTCCGCCCCTTACTCTCATATTTCAGGAACTTAATTTCACCAATCTCACCCGTATTCTTTACATGAGTACCTCCATCCAATTCTACATCAATACCGACTATCTCGACTATCCTTACATCACCCTTGAGATACTTCTCATACTTACTGAAGTCAGCTACTCTAAATAGATCACGCTTCTTAATTGCTTCTTCAGCAGGAAGGTAATATACTTTAACCTCATGCCCCTCTTTAGCTATCGAGTCGGCTTTAGAAACTATCGCCATCGCCACCTCCTTATTCATATCCTCCATGGGAAAATCGATTCTAGCCCTATCAGGGAATATATTAGATCCTGTTATAAGGACACCATAGTCGGTATACATGATTGCTCCTATAATATGTAGGCTTGTATGCATCTTCATAATCCTATATCTCCTATCCCAGTCGATACGTAAGGTGACGGAATCACCAGGCTCCAACTCCATATCTTCAACCACATGAATTACCTCACCTTCACTCTTAAAGACCCTAGGCACACTATATTCTACACCGTTTTTCACAACCCACCCAGTGTCATGTATCTGCCCCCCTCCACCTGGATAGAAAACCGTCTTGTCAAAAATCACACCCTCTTCCAAGACCTCTAGTACATTAGCCTCAGTCTCCTTAATATAGGAATCTGTTAAGTATAGGAGCTCAGTCTTCAAACACACCACCCCTAGATAAGAATAAATTAAGGCTCCTCAAACAGATAAAAATTATTCCCTCATTATAAATTAGGATGTGTTACATGCCCGATATCCTGTCCAGAATGTCGATACTAAACGGGGGATTAATGTCTTCATTATCCAACAAACGGTAGAATGTCTTGAGAATAGACGTATCCAATTCCGCACCCCTCAGTAAATCTGTGTTTCTAATTATATCACTGGACTCCCCATATGCAATGAGCCTTCCATTATACAAGATACCTATGTAATCCACGAAAAATATTGAGATATCGGCATCATTACATGAGTAGATGACGGTGTGACCTTTATTCACCTTACTCAGCAGATATTTTATCAACATGATCTTATAGTTTAACGAGAGATCATGAAAAGGCTCATCCAAGATAAGGACCTCAGGATTATATGATGCGACTGATGCGATAGCCACCCTCCTCTTCTCCCCACCACTCAATCTAAAAGGTGATTTCCCCAGTAGGTCGTTAATCATAAATATGCTGGATACCTCCTTCACAAGAGAATCTAACTCATCATTATCTAGGCCTAACTGCCTCGGTCCAAATATAATTTCTTCATAGACAGTGGATGTTATAAACTGATCCTCTGGATTCTGAAACACGATACCTACTTCCCGACGGAAACCCCTATACTTATCTAGAGGCACACCCTTATACAAGACCCTTCCGTTACTGGGCTTCAGCAATCCAGCTAATATAAGTAGTAATGTAGATTTTCCAGAGCCATTAACACCTATTATAGCTGTAGAAGTGCCTCGTCGGACCTCGAGAGACACGTTGTCAAGGGCGGTGGAGCCATCTGGATAGGTGTATGATATGTCTCTACATGTATAGAGAGGAGTGTCGCTACACATCTAAAGGACCTCCGTAAACACCATACTTATCATTATGATTATTAGCATCATGAAGATAAGCAGTTTATCTCTAGTTGAAATAGAGTTGCTATAAAATGGTGAATCCATCCATATCCTGCATTCAAGCGTGTACCGAAGCCGCTCTCCTCTGTATACACTTCTAATTAGGAGCTCTCCAGCTACTGTAGAGAAGAGTCTCCAAAGTGATAAGACTCCTTTATCATCGACCAATATTCTGGAGCGCCTACCAAATAAAAGCCTAGCCCCCTCCCTCATCATAGACGGGATAGATCTTATTGTCAGCATGACGAGGAGAATCGAGTCCTCACTAACTCCAATTGATTTAAGCCCAGCAACTATACCCTGGGCGCCTAGTGCCATGGGTATTAAAGTAAGGAATCCAGCTGCTACTGCGCTCCTCATAATCAATACTGCAAGAGAACCATGGCCATATATTATCAGGGTAGTGACCTCATTTAGTGTGAGACTGTAGATTATAATTTGGTAAGTTATCATAGGCAGATAGATGAATATAGCTATTCCAATGATTAGGAGCATCATCCTAATCAGTTTACGTAGAGATATCTTTAGATATATGGATAACGTAATCAAGACGACTGCAAATATTATGA
>JALTNJ010000054.1 GCA_027000765.1 Nitrososphaeria archaeon
GCCTTGCATATCAGTCTATTAATGGAATAGACTTTAACTGGGTTCTGGAGGTAAATAAGTATATGCTCACTCCCAATTTAGCGGTATTTCTAGATGTGACTCCTGAAGAGGCCATAAAGAGGATACATCATGCTAGGAACGTATTTGAGAAGAAGAGGTTTCTAGAGAAGGTATACAATACCTATTTGGAGATGGTTAAAAGAGGAATGCTAATTAAAGTAGATGGGAACAAAAATATATCGGAAGTAGTAGAAGAGATATCCTTATTAATAGATGATAGATGGAAATGAAATATGTTGAACATGAATACATAAAGAAAGAAAGTTTAGAATATAGAGAGTATCAGGTTTTATCAGCAGACCATGCTATAAAGGCGAATACATTAGTGGTCCTCCCAACAGGGACTGGAAAAACTGCTATAGCGCTATTAGTTGCTGCTGAGTGGTTAAAGAGATATAAAGATACAAAGATCATTTTCATGGCTCCAACAAGGCCATTAGTACATCAGCACGAGCAGTATTTCCAAAAAATGCTTGATTATGACCCTCTACAACTTAAGGTTTTAAGTGGAGAAGTGTCTCCAGAAACACGAAAAACGCTTTGGGGAGCAAAGATAATATTTGCAACTCCTCAGGTGGTCTATAATGACCTCATCAAGGGGTATATTAAGCCGTCAAGTACATGGCTCTTTATATTTGATGAAGCACATCGAGCCGTTAAAGAGCACTCGTATACTAAGGTGGCACGAATCATAAATACAGATATAAAGCCTAGGATCCTTGCATTAACGGCATCGCCAGGAGATATAGAAAAAACAAAAGAGATTATGCGTAATCTAAATATAGAGAAACTAGTTGTTTTAACAAGAAGCGACCAAGAACTTAGAAGATATCTCCAGCCAGTTAAAATGCGTTTACTAGAAGTGGAGAGCCCACCTCCTTTGAAATATGCGTTGGATCTAATTAGGGATTCTATAAAGAGGAGATTAAATACAATGAAGACTTTTTCAAATGGAAACAAAGATGAGATTAGGCTAGATTATAGGATGCTTAGCTTTACAAAACTGGATAATATGAGAAATAAGATTGAAGAGATGTATTTAGAAGGAAGGATAGATAGAGTCGCTAGAAGACAGTTGAGGATGTTGATAAATGAGTTGATCTACCTAGATAGGTTATTAACTTATCTCGAAACATATAGTTACTCTCTATTTTTGTCATATTACCGAACACTAAAAGAAAAAGCTGAGAGACGTAGGGTTACTATAGAAAAGGTATTGATAAGTGATCCTAAACTCAAAGAAGCCTTTATCATAATTGACTCCCTACATAAAAAGGGATATGTTCATCCAAAGATACAAACACTAGTAGATTTTCTTCGGAATAAACAGGAGAAGACCTTGGTGTTTGTTGGCATAAAGGATGTTACTCTTGAGATCGTGAATAAACTGAATGAGATGGGAATACCTACTACGTATTTAATTGGCCAACTAAGGGGAAAAGGAGAAGTTGGGATGAGGCAACGAGAACAGATACAGGTCTTAAACAAATTTAGAGAAGGAAAGTATAAAGTTCTAGTAGCGACGCATGTCGGCGAGGAAGGACTGGACATTTCAGAGGTTAAGAATGTCATATTTTATGATAACCCTATTAGTGCTATAAGAAGGATACAGAGAGAGGGGAGAACTGGGAGAACACAGCCTGGAGAGATCTATTTTATAGTCCTTAAAAA
>JALTNJ010000055.1 GCA_027000765.1 Nitrososphaeria archaeon
CATAATAGGCCAGGATATATAGGGATATGTACACGTCTAGACGGAGCTCACCTAATACTATCAGTATTGTCGATATCGATGCTATGGCTGTGGCTAGGGATATTATAAATACACTGGTCCGTGGAACCCCATCCAACTGTATCACCTAGCTAAACCGTGGTGAAACTTAGTAGCAGATGCTTACCGCTTTGACTCAATTCCCTGAGATACACCGGCTTATCCAGGGACTCAGCCAATACCGGCCCAGTGACCTGGACATATATATTTACCGGTGGAGGATCATTATCCACCACCTCCCTATTAAAACCAGATACCTTAACCAAGATATCGTCCCCAGCCTCCGTCACCTCAACACCTCTAACCAGCTCTAGATAAGACTGGAGACTGGATCGTAGAAAAGCCTCGGCTGAGGATAAGCCCTCTCCAACACCCCCCAACTCACTTATCAAATAACTCCCTAGGGTCTCCAGCCTCACCCCAAGGCCTCCCCCAAATATGAAGAACCTCCTCGGAAGGTTCTCCGGAGGCTCTCCCGAGTCGAGGGATAGGTACATACTGGGGAAACCAGATATTCTAGAGGGTAGGAAAAGGGGGTTTATATCGTGGAGACCAACCTCCTCCAACACCTGTCTAACTAGATGCCTATAGGACTGTATCAATGAGACCGGGTTCGCGGCATACCCTCCTGCAGTGGATACTAGGAGCAATACAATTGATAGAAGTAGCCATCCAGCGAATACAGCGGATAACTGTACATATCCAATTATAAAGTATGAGGTTAGGAAGCTGGATATGGATACCGCGAATAGCGCTAGACCCATCCACTTCAGCGTCCCCGGCCTCACCATGATACACCGCTACTATAAAATAAACATTATAATTCACTATAAGTATGCGAATAATAAAAATATATTTAGTCCACGGTAATATTATATTCTAAACCAGCGTCCTCCACATGCCTTCTGCTCCTCCTATAGAATAGGATGAAGACCAGTGCAAAGAATAATCCCGTGACTCCCATGCCTATAGGGTTGTCCGGCCTAGTGGGATCCATCTCCAAGAATGGAGCGAGGAATATGAATAGGGATGGAGGACCTAGGGCTATAGCCATCCTCACATTATCAGGCGTATCCGGCAGCTCTATCCGCATCAGGAACCTCAGGCCAATATAAGCGTGTATAACGCCGGCTAAGATCGTTATCCACGTTGGTATATTGAGACTTGCAAAGCCGAAGTATATTATATAGAAGAGGAGCATCCACAATACGCCGAAGAACCAGGAGGCGGCTGGGCCCCAATGGATGTAGAAGGGCCGTATCCTATACCATGTGGATAGCCAGTAGAGGCCTAATAGAATTAGGATTGTGGAGATATAGTGGAGTATCGATGGATGGACATGGCCTACGAAGCCTATGTTGAATAGGAGTACATCGAATATAAAAATTATTATCATGGCCTTAATCACCCTACCACTATTTACCCACGGCATATCCCTAATATCCCGGAAGAGTATCTCTGTTATGACTATTGGGATGAATATGCTTATGACGCTATGGTATATGGTTAGGGCAAGGCTCCAGACTAGATTGACTCCAAAGACCCTGCCATACCATGCAAGCAGCCCTAGATCAGGCCAGTCAGTGCTGAAGAAGCTCTTGACGCCGAGGCCCTCCTCTATAATACCGTATGCCATGCCGAGGAGAGCCACCGTAGAGTATCCAAGGCCACGCC
>JALTNJ010000056.1 GCA_027000765.1 Nitrososphaeria archaeon
ATGTCTTGAGGGACGGGTTAATAGGTGTAATTACACCGGTTATGGAGTTTGAGAGGGCCGGTCTCACTACCTGGGCAGATGAGATAAATGCTTTTTCAAGGGAGAAGAGGGAGAATGGCGTGATCGAGGCTAAGAATAGTATAGAGGCTTTCAAAAAACTTTATGGCGACCTTAATAGGATCGGTATACCGTTCTCCAACATATCTCACTCGACGTATATAAAGGCCTCTGAGACCTTGGGCAGTAAGAAGATTGTGGACGCTGATAAAGCACTCCTCGACTCCCGGGTTGTTAAGACTGATTATGAGCTTATGCTGATTAAAAAGGCTGTGGAGATTGTTGAGGCCGGTGTGAATAAGGGTATTGAATCCATCTCCGAAGGAGTCACTGAGGCTGATGTTGCCTTTGTATCTCATTGCCATATGAAGAGGATCGGAGCCGATAAAGTATATGATGACCTTATTGTGGCCTCGGGCGTGAGGTCGGCTCTACCACATGGACGCGCCTCAGATAAGAAGATATGTTTAGGTGATGCTGTGACGCTGGACTATGTAGCATCCTATGAAGGCTACTATGGTGACGAGACGAGGACAGTCTTCCTAGGTAGGGTGGATAACGAACTTAGAAAAATATATGAGGTGGTTTTGGAGGCGTTGAACACTGCAATCGACTATATCCATGATGGTGTATCAGCTAAAGAAGTGGATGCTGTGGCTAGGGAGGTGATTGAGAAAGCCGGTTATGGAAAGCACTTTATTCACTCAACTGGACACGGCATCGGCCTTGAGGTTCATGAGAGCCCAAGGCTTTCATCGGTAAGCGAAGATATACTGAAGACTAATATGGTCGTCACTGTGGAGCCGGGGATATACGTATCTGGCTTAGGAGGTGTTAGGATAGAGCAGGATGTGGTTGTCAAGAAAGACGGTGCGGAGATTTTGACGAAGAACCCGATTGAGCTAGTGATTATCTAGATTGTTCACAGGTATCCACATTATTTTTAGTGGATGGGAAATAGATTATTAATTGTGGTGGGTTAGATGCCTAAGAAAGTAGTTGATATAAACCCTGAGGGTATCAGGGGCTTCTCGGATCTCATGAACATGTATAAGGAATCTGGTGGATTCATGGCCAGTCATATTGGTAAGGCGTTCGACGTCCTAGTCGATATGCTTAGCGACGATGAATACACGGTCTTCCTAAGTTTCCCCGCCGATATAATCGCAACAGGCCTAAGGGGAGTAATTAAAACCATGGTGGAGCGGGGATGGGTGGATATAGTAATAACTACATGTGGAACACTAGACCATGATGTGGCTAGGACGTTTAGAGACTATTATCATGGAGAGTTTTACATGGATGATGTCTCCCTGAGGAAGAGGGATATACATCGACTGGGCAATGTACTTGTTCCAAGGGAGAGCTATGGAGAGATAATCGAGGAGAAGATGAGGAGCTGGCTTGAAGAGGCCTATCAATCTGGTATGCGTGAAGTAGGTACATATGAGCTTAACTGGTTTATAGGATCTAAACTTAATGAATCCTCAATCCTATACTGGGCATATAAAAATGAGGTTCCCGTCATCGTCCCAGGCCCATATGATGGGGCTGTAGGATATCAAATATGGATGTTCCAGCAATTCCATAGGGACTTTAAACTAGACCTATACAAGGATGAGACTTTGTTGAGCGACGCTGTATATGAGGCTAAGA
>JALTNJ010000057.1 GCA_027000765.1 Nitrososphaeria archaeon
ACTTATCCTATTTTTAGCCTATTTAGGATACCTTGTCCTAAGAGCATCAATAGAAGACCTCGATAAAAAGAGATCGATTTCCTCTGTATATTCTATAATGGCTTTTGTAACAATACCATTAAGTTACGTCTCAACTAAAATTTTCAGGTCGATTCACCCATTACCAGAATTGTCTCCAGAGATGCGTCTCTTCCTCTATATATCATTTATAGTGAATTTAGTAATTTTCTTCTCTCTTCTAAGCAACCTGTACACTAAGTTTACAATTAAGGAAAAAATGTTGTTAGGAGGTGATGGATATGATTGAGGTATATATCTCATATGTAATTTATTGGGTTTCCCTGTTTATAGTCGTTGTATATGCGATTCGTAATCCAAAGGAGGTGGAAAAATAATGAAGAGAGAATATAAAGCTCTTATAGTGGGTGCCGTAGGAGGGATCATATTACTTCTTCTAGCCCTAACTATTTTAGGGTCCAATCAATATCTAACTGTATCCGAGCTATATACAGAAAACGTGAAGAACAAGTATATCGTTGTAATGGGTAAGGTTGTAAACAATAGCATCTCCTATTCACCAGATCAAATTGAGTTCGTTATATATGATGAGAATTCAACTAAACACGAGTCTGTAAAAGTAGTATATGTGGGCGATAAAAACATAGATGTTTATGATGGCGCGATAGTCGTAGTTAAAGGCCGTTTTGACGGTGAGACAATTATAGCCACCGAAGTATTGACCAAATGTCCTTCTACATATAAGCCTGCTCCAGTAGAATAAAACTTCCAATTAAGGCGTAGATCATGCAATACAGCATTACAGTGAGAAACGTATGGAAAATGTTAGGGTATAAATGGATTCTCAAAGACGTCTCACTCGACATTCTATCAAGTTGCCTTACATACATATATGGATCCAATGGATCTGGAAAATCCACGTTTTTAAAGATGTTAGGTGGCCTATGGAAACCTACTAAAGGCAAGATACATATACTAGGTTATCCACCTACTTCACCTGTTGCAAAGAAATTAGTGGGTATTGTGGTGCATGAGAACATCTTGTACGATGAGCTTACCGTGCTAGAAAACATCCGATTTCACTTAGGGTTCTATCCTTCGTATAATAAGAACTGGGTAAAGGAGGTGCTGAACCTATTAGATATTAATAAGGTTATAAATAAGAAGGTTAAGGAGTTATCTTTCGGATGGAAACGCCGTATAAATATAGCTAGGGCTTTACTTCATAGCCCTAAGATTCTTATTATTGATGAGCCGCTAACAGGGCTGGATGATGCTGGCCGGGCTTCTGTAAAGAGAGTTATCCGTTATATAATTAACCAAGGGGGAACTGCTATTGTAGCTTCTCCGGAGATAGACAAGGAGCTTGTAGAGGACGTTGACTATATTTTCTACGAGGTTTCGGATAAAAGGATCTTCTTACAAGGTGGTTTCTTATGAGCCTCCTAAAAAAACTGTACCTACTACTTCTAAAGGACTTTCTTGTAGAGCTAAGAAGGTCTTATGAAATAATTTCTATAATTGCTTTTCCCATTGTGGCTACCACCATATTCAGCATTCTAAATCCTCAGGCATCAACAATGAGCTCGCTAAGTTTCATTCTTATAATTTCGTTGTTAGCAACACTGTTTATAACAACTACTTCATTTATAAGAGAATACGAAAAGACAACTATCTATTATTTAAGGTCATTACCTTTAACAGCAGCTACTCTTTTCACCGCAAAATATCTATATACATTTTTAATCGTATTACTTGTGACCCTTGCAACAGTAGGTAGTATAGTAATATTTTCGGGATTTCTAGAAATAAATCTCTCTATACTAGCCCTTCTACTGTTGTATACAGCGAATTTAGCAGCCATTTCCTCATTTGTATCTGCCTTAACGATGTATTCTGAGGGGAAATACGTGCTAATACCACTTATAACAATTGTCTATTCCTTCCCTATCATCTTATTATCTTCTTCCATCATCAATAAATTATCTATTTATGAAGAAATCTATTGGGAGCTTTCAATTCTTGGTCTTCATTTAATAGCATTTATGATTTTCGCTGTTTTTCTATCTGAAATAATCATTGAAGAATGATTTACTACAGAGCATGACGATTAAACTATATGGCAATTATATTAGGAGAAGGCTATTTTTCTGAGATCTCTTATCTCATTGAATAGCATAGTTGCATTGTCTAATACTACGTTTCCTATTCCGGATATTTACAGTGGATTACTCCTCGTATTCTCCTAGCGAAATACTCACACACCATACAGATCATTGGAGACTGTTCCTTATTGTTCATAGGGCAAAAGAGAATCTCCTTTTTCATAAACTTCACTTTTCTTTCTATACCTAGTCTCTTAATTTCTTCCCTTATCTCTTTAGGCACTCTAATAGTTTTGTCGACTTTCTTCACAGGAATATGTCTCATGTTAAATATTAAGACCTAGATATGATATTTTACCTTTAACTATTATTCCAAGCTATTTGTGTTTATGGTGAACAAAAATGGGTATTAAACCCTACGTTCTCTCCTCTTTTCTCAGGAAACTTGTTTGGCTTGGTAAGGAAGCTTATAGTCATGGATATGTAGTAGCCAATGGGGGAAACTTGAGTTGTAGAATAGATGACTTTATAGTAATTAAAAAAAGCGGTTGTTCTTTGGGTTCATTAACACCACAAGATTTCCTAATAAGTTCTCTAATTAAAGAAAGGGTTAGAGGAGCCTCTATCGACTATAAAATACATCGAGCGATATACCTAAATAGTACATCCACGTTTGTGTTACATGCTCATCCAGAGAATGTTATCAGGCTCTCTATCCAAACAGGAGATTCTTTTTCTCCACTGGATTTTGAAAGCAAATATTATCTTGGAAACAAAATCCCCATTGTCTCTGGAGATCATAAAAGTATTCATAGAAAAATGGGTCCATTATCATCTAAAAATAAAATAATAATTGAAAAAGGTCACGGAGTCTATATACATGGAAAATGTGTTATAGAGTTATTTCGGGATTTAGAAAGACTGGAGCATGCAGCAAAAATAATGTTAAAAAAATAGGGTCCTTGGGTAACAGTCTATCTCTCCTCTCTTATTTTGTTGAAAAGTCTCTTGATACTCTCCTCAAATGGAGGATACAATACTTCATATTCAGTAACTATCCCGGTTATATATTCCGGAGGCGTTTCGTCAAATGCTGGATTAAAGGTTCTTATCGTCTCTGGCGCAATTTGACATTCAGAAACATATATAATTTCCTTTGCATCTCTCTCCTCTATTTCAACCTCAGCTCTACTACTTTTTAAATCGAAAGTTGATGTAGGCGCCACTGTATAAAACTCTATCCCCATTTCTTTAGCTAATATCGCAATCTGAAAAGTCCCTATCTTATTATATAGTGTCCCGTCTCCCAGTATCCTGTCTGCTCCCAGTAATACTTTAGTTATTCCTTTTGTCTTCATAGTATGTGCCACGGCGGTATCGGGTATAAGATATGCATCCACTCCTTCCTCCACCAACTCAAACGCAGTTAATCTCGCACCTTGTAACTTAGGTCTTGTCTCTGTAGCATACACCTTAATCTTCTTACCAAGCCTGTGGGCCATAATAATCACGCCAAGAGCGGTTCCTACTGAAACCGTTGCCAAAGAGCCTGTATTACAATGTGTCAAAATTATATCTCCATCTTCAATAATTGATTGACCAACTTCTGCCATCTTTTTGTTTATCTCAATATCCTTATTCATCATTTTAATAGCATATTCTATAGTTGCCTTTGCAGGATCAGAAGATTTTTCTGCTATATCTAGAACGCTGTTGATGGCGTTAAAGAGATTAACTGCGGTTGGCCGTGTCCTTCTCAAGGTCTCTGCAGCCTCATGTAGTTCGGAGAGAACCTTATCCCTCTTATCATATCTATGCTTATGGGCTACAAGAGCGAGTCCTAAAGCGGCCGTAACCCCTATGAGAGGTGCTCCCCTTACACGCATATTTATAATAGCCTCTGCCACATCATTTATATTCTCCAAGGTTTTATAGACCAGTTTCTTAGGAAGCTTTGTCTGATCGATGATAACTATCTTACCATTTTTCCAGTATATGCTTTGTAAAGGCATAAAAAAATAATCGGTTGATGAATTAGAAAAATATGTTGCACCATGAGGAGTAAACTATTATATTGAGTTAGATAATTGTTTTAATTCTAGATGGAGCATGAAGATTAAATTCAGGAAAGACGGGGTATTGATCACTGGAAAAGACATTCCCAGTAAACTCCATAAATTCGGGGTGTCTAAAGAAAACGGGGTATTTATCCCTAAGCTCGCCTTCCTATACATGGTTGAAAAAGGCATGGTTACCGAAGAAGAAGGAAGCGTGCTTGAATATGACTTCCAAGTCGTTTTAAAACGATTCAAGAGGAACGATCCAAAAATATTTTCTAAGTATCTTATATTCAGGGACCTTGTTGATAGAGGATACATGGTAATCGAAGGATATGGTAAAGCCATCGATCTTCTAGTGTATGAGAAGGGAGACTATCCTGAGAAGCCTCCGTCAATTAGAGTAATTGGAGTGGAGGAGGGTGAGCATATAAAGGTAAGTAAGATACTGGATGAGCTACACTTTAGTAACTTAAATAAAAAGCGTCTGGTTGTTGCAGTAATAGAGCGAAGAGGAGAAGTCGTATATTATGATATTAGGAGTAGCTTTGGGGATGTAGATGCGTAAAATACGTGGTTTAATCCAGTTAATGCGAGTTCCTAATGATATAGTAATAGGACTCGCCGTTATAGTAGGGGAGGTAATGGGCGTAGGTAACCTGCCTCAACTAAACATCGTTGTGCTTGGCTTTCTTAGCGGCTTCTTTACTTGTGCATCCATTATGGTACTAAATGATGTCTTCGATATAGATATTGATAAAATAAATGCACCGTCTCGTCCGCTTCCAAGTGGATTAGTAAGCATCTCAATTGCAACTGTGTTTTCAATACTTCTATTTCTAATCGGTATGTCCACAGCTTTGTTACTCTCTACATTAAATCTCATCATAGTGATTATCTTTTGGCTGTTGGGTGTTTTGTATAACTGGCGACTTAAAAAAACCGGTTTCCTTGGAAACGTAGTCGTTTCACTTTCTGTAGCTATTCCCTTCTTCTATGGTGCTGTGGCAATAGGCCGTGGAATGGATCTACTTGTATTACTATTCTCATCCATGGCTTTCTTAACCAACTTGGGTAGAGAGATTATAAAAGGCATAATGGACGTCAAAGGAGACTTAAAGGGTGGCGTTATGACAATAGCAGTAAAATATGGCTCTTCAACAGCTTATTATTTATCTACTCTTCTCATCCTAATAGCTGTTTTAATAAGCCCTATCCCGATTATCTTAAGTATTGTTAATATCTATTTATATACACCACTAGTAGTACTGACAGATATGTTACTCATATACGCGGTTTTTAAGGCACGTTCTCAAGAGCATAAAAACCTCTATGAATCTAAAAAACTTATTCTATATGGAATGTTCATTGGTATATTAGCTTTCATGTTTGGTGTCATAGCGCTATAATTAGCATTTTCTCTTTTTATGGTCAGATGGTAATATTATTATTTTTGACTTAACCCTTTTGCTATGTAAATATTTGTAGTAGTAAAGCATTGGTGAAGATATAGTGAGTAAGAAAAACCGTTTAGGCTTACCTAGAGGGATACGGGACATTTCTCCAGATAAATATGAGTTGTATCTATGGTTATTAGACCGGTTTAGGGAGATATGTAACAAATATAATTACAAGGTGATGGAGCCTGCTACATTAGAGTTCTTCGAGACGTTATCTCTCAAATCCGGTCCAGATATCGCAAATGAGATATACGAGTTTAAAGATAAAGCCGATCGTCATCTAGGACTTAGGTTTGATTTAACAGTTGGTTTAACAAGATATGTTACCTCTCACCCCGAGTTACCTAAACCCATTAGACTAGCTGCCTACTCGGTTCAATGGCGATATGATGAGCCTCAATTTGGAAGATACAGAAGTTTCTATGCATGGGATGTAGAAATATACGGAGGAAACGAAATATATTCATCTGCAGAGGTAATCCTCTTAGTAGATAACCTCCTAAAATCCATCGGCCTAAAACATTACGAAATAAGGATATCTGACAGACGTCTAGTGGAAAATGTTATAAAATATTTTTCTCCTAACGGTGATGTTCCTGCGATTATGCGTGCTTTAGATAAATGGGGGAAGATTGATAAGAGTGAGATCGTATCCTTGATCAATAAAGCCGGGGGCGATAATATTGATGATATGCTCTCTCTTCTTTTTGAGTCGAAGGAAAGTGACTTTCTATCTATAATTAATAAATTCGGCGGAAAGATTCTGGAGAAGGTATATGTCATACTTAAAGATGACTTGTCTGTAGACAAGATCCGCCTCGATCCAAGTATAGTTAGAGGATTAGATTATTATGATGGGATCGTTTTCGAGGTAAAGTCAAAAAAAGGTGCGGAAATTGGTTCTATAGTCGGTGGAGGCAGCTTCTCTAAGCTAGTGAGCCTATTTGGAGGAGATATGGATGCATTTGGCGCTGCAGGGGGTGTAGAACGCCTACTTTTAGCTCTTGAAAAAGAGGGTGTGAAGATAGACCTAAAGAAACCGCCTTTAGTCTTAGTTATTCCATTGGAAGAGGAACTGATACCATATTCCATAAAGTTATCTGAGAAACTAAGAGACTTATCAAATGCTAGAATTGAATCACCTGTTTTATATCGATCCTTAAAGAAGTATCTCCAGTATGCAAATAAAATAACAGCAGATTACGTTATCTTCATTGGAAAAGCCGAAGCATCAACGGGTAAAATAAAATTAAGAGATATGAATAAAAGAATGGAGTATACCGTTTCCATTGAGGAAGCCGCTGAGATTCTATCTAAAGCGGAGAATTAGCTTGTCTCCGGGTTTTACACCGCCGAGTATCTCCGCTGCGCTTTTCATATTACTCACTATTTCAAGCATCTCACTGCTACCTATTAAGAGGCCTAGCTTCCCTCGTTTAACCTCGCCGAATGCAGTTACCCTCTCAACTGTAATCTCTTTACCACTGTATTCCACAGACTTTATCTTATGGGCAACCTTCTCATATAGATTATCAGGAACATTAGTG
>JALTNJ010000058.1 GCA_027000765.1 Nitrososphaeria archaeon
TACCCCTAATCCCTCTAGATCCCTAATTTTATCCAGATTCCTCCTCGTAGCAATTATCTTATCGATAATCTTCTTCCTCGCCAGGATCCTGGCAATCGCTCCTCCAATTATCCCAGCACCAATTATCGATATACTCCCATACATAAAACCACCTGAAAATACCCCTTGTAACTCGTCAAATTACTGAAATAAACCTTAATCATTACAATAAGACCTAATAAATCTTAATAGCTGTTCACGGTTCGAAACTGTTAATTCCAGTTAACTTTTGCTAGTATAATTGGATTGAAAGTCTTCTTATCATCAGACTCTTTACTTATGACAATAATGTTTACATAATGTTTGATTTTTAAAAGAAATAAGTGTCGGTTTGAAATATTGTTTTAGATAATGTTGTTGAATGGCTTAGTCTTAGACCATTTGAAGAAGGTATATAATAATTCGACGATAGCTCTCAATAGTTTGTCATATGAATATCCACTTGATCATGGTGTTATTGGAATTATAGGGCCTAATGGAGCGGGTAAGACGACTCTACTTAGTATTCTCGCTACGGTTAACCAGCCGACATCTGGTAGGGCAAAATTAAAGGGTTTGGATGTGGTCGGTGACCGTATTCATCTTAGGAAAAATATATCTTATCTTCCTCAAGATATACGGCCTTTCTTGTATAGCCTGAGTGGAAGAGACTATATTATTGAATACCTTAGGATGCGTGGAGAAAACATTAGATTTTTGAATGAGAGAGTTGAGCCTCTAATTGAGGAGCTTAATCTCCAGTATATTATTGATAAACCAATTGGGAGGGTATCGGGTGGAGAAGCGAAAAAGATCTTTATTGTAGCAGCGTTGTCTGTAGACGCCGAGATTTATATACTTGACGAGCCTTCAGCGGGGTTGGATCCACCATCTAGAATCAAGCTATGGTCTCTCATTAGGTCATTGGCAGGAGATGGGAAGCTTGTTATAGTAGCCAGTCACTACACTGAGGAATTAGCGATACATTGTGATGAGATCCTGATACTAGATAAGGGTAGTCTTCTAATCCACGGATCTCCATCAAAGATTTTGGAAAAAATGTTTGCGATAAAAGAGAAGATTGTGGTTAGAGGCGTTGAGAATAGGAGCTTAAATAGTGTTAAGAAGGCAGTTCTAAACTGGGGTGTCGATAGGATTGTATCTGTAGGTGATACCATCTTCATCTATCCCAGGGAAAAGAACTTCTATGGCTTGATCACAAAGCTTAGAGATATAGATACAAGCTGGAGAATAGAGGTATCTAACATTACTCTCGAGGATTATGTAATTACCCTGCTTGGTGATAGTATTGAGAGTAGTTAGGGATCTAATAGGTGTAATGAGGTTCTTCCTGAAAGGATATCTCTTGAAGCAGCCTGCGACGCATGTCCTCATCCTCTTTAATACACTCACAATAGTAATCCTCCTAGTTTTCATCGGGGGTATTGATTATCTTCCATATGCGCTTATAGGTGGTATAACAGCGCTTTCAATATCACCTGGTATTCTCCAGCTTCCACCAGACCTCCATGCGCTTAAGAAAAGCAAGTTCTATGATATGATACAAGCTTCTCCAGTAAATCCACTGATATTTATATTTGGCTTCTCAATAGGAGTAAGCTTCGCCTCATTCATTACCCTCGTCATATTTACAATAATCCTGGTTAT
>JALTNJ010000059.1 GCA_027000765.1 Nitrososphaeria archaeon
CCACCCGCCTCCCTAAGCTGTACAGCAGTACCCCTAATCCTATCCAGTAGAGAGGTGTTGTGGATAACGATGCCATCCGCTATAAAGTTGTGGAAGGACTCGACTTTAAAGTCATATACCCTACTCCTCCTCCTGATGATTTTAACTTGTCTAATGGGGTGGAGGGAGATATTATATTCATAGCTTGATATTGAGACGGGAACCCCGTTCTCCAATGTGGGGATGGGTATCTCAACGCCCTCAAGCCCGGTGCCGACGACCAAATCACTGGGCTTTAGGTGGAGACTGGGGATATACTGGAATACACCAGCTCCCCTATAAACTAGGAATCTATGCTCAGGTGTAGTAACTATAGTCACATCATTTGGGAGACTGACTTCAACAAGCTTATCGGCATACTCCTCCACCGCATCAACGATCCTCCCACGGCTTATCCTCAAACTATATACATCGAGGGAGTATGCATCCAGTTTTTTCTTATCCTCCCTAATAATATGATAAAGCTCCTCAGCCGATACAGCCTTATCAAATGTGTTTATCGTGGTATGGGGATGAACACATTTACCGCTATCTACATGCCCCAAGACCGATACTATAGGCTGTCTATAGACAGCTTTACCATTATTTTCCATCCTAGACACCCAAACATAATTCTTTATAGGAGATGCTTAAAAGGAATATCCTGCTATGGAGGATATAAAAGAAGGGAGATGTAATTAGGTTAGAAAAGCTCTGGAAAGAGAATCTTAACCTCCCTCTCAAAACTCTCCTGAGAATCAGATGCATGGATAAGGTTATCAGTAATATCCAGGCCGAAGTCTCCCCTAATTGTTCCTGGAGCAGCCTTCACCGGATCCGTCGCGCCAACTAGTGTCCTGACGACCTTTATAGCCTCCCTACCCTCGAGTACAGCCGCGACGATATCCCTACCAGTTATCGTCTCTATAAGCTCCTCGAAAAACGGCTTACCCCTATGTATGGAGTAGAACTCCTCAGCGGTCTCCCTAGACATCTGCATCATCTTAAGAGCCTTTATCTTAAGCCCCTTCCTCTCGAAACGCGAGATTATCTCGCCTACCAAGCCACGCTCTACAGCCGCGGGTTTTAGGAAGATGAGGGTCTTCTCACTCATCTCTTCTTCAAACCTCCCTTAACATATTTAGTGGTCCACTTAAACTTCCTAGGATCACGTTTAAACTCGAGAAAGCTAATCCTACATTTTCTACCGCAGAACCAGTATATAGTACCATCATTCTTAACATACATGACCCCGGTTCCCGGGGGAATCTCCTTTCCACAGAATATACAGGTATGTGGCTGAGGCATTTCAGCAGACACCTCACCTTAGTCTCCTAGCCTCACGCTCAGTCTCACGGAGCATTATAATATCCCCGACCTTCACAGGGCCATAGACGTTTCTAGTGATTACCCTACCCTTGTCCTTACCAACTAGTATCCTGACTCTAACCTGCGTTACTTCTCCAGTCATCCCTGTCCTACCAACGATTTGAATGACTTCCGCTGGCGTGATGTCATCCCTGTATTCATATGTCATTGGAGACACCTCTCAATTAGAAATAACCATTCTTTTTCAGGTACTCCACAATCTCCTTAATAAGCCTCTCTCCCTCGCCAGGCTCAATTATAGCGACGGAGGCAGCTGGGACATCTAGGCCA
>JALTNJ010000060.1 GCA_027000765.1 Nitrososphaeria archaeon
TATCAGGATTCCGGGAATTTGAGGCTGTTTCTCTTATAACTCTGTAAAGTTTTCTTGCATCCCAGTCAGGATGAGCCGATAGAATTGAAGCTGCAAAGCCTGCCATTAATGCAGTTGAAACAGATGTCCCCTGTGATTCTGAATAGGAATAAAGAGTATCACCCGATGATGTGATTTCCATGTAAAGGGTTGTGCTTTTGAAAGGAGCAACAATATCAGGCTTTACTCTTCCATCAGATGTTGGACCAAAAGCAGAACCGTTCCATACATTTCCATCCAGTTTTACTCCTCCGACTGTTATGACAGAATCCGCGTCTCCGGGTGCAACTATTGTTGTATCCGGTTTTGTTGTGTCAGAATGTGCAACATTACCGGCTGCGGTAAAGACGAGTATTCCTTTTGAGAGTGCCTTTGAGGCAGCACGTGATGATATGGCTGTTTTTCCATTCATATCCTTTTTTGTATACCAGTCAGAATAACCGAGAGATGATGAAACAATTTTTGCTCCGAATCTGTAAGATAATTCAAGTGCTTCAACCCAGAAATCCTCCTCTATGTAATGTTCAAAATCGCCTCCCTCAAATGTGTTTGTTCTTTCTGTTTTAAATAAAAGAAAATCTGCTCCGGGTGCTGTGCCTATCATCCTTCCCGGAGCATATCCTCCAATCAGTCCCAGCATTCTTGTTCCATGATATACTCCTGATAGAGGATCAGAATAATCGGTTAAAGGATCTATATTTACATTCCTGTCACCCCTTCTTCTGTAAACCAGATATTGATTGTAAGAATTCAAGTTATCGGTAAAATATTCAAACACGGAATCTATTACACCGCCTGTATAAAAATAAATGATTCCATTTTTTGAGTAATAAATTTTATTCTGAAAATATACCGGAGTCCTTATAAAGAATCCATTGTCAATTATTTTTTTTGAAATCATCTGCATATCAGAATTCATATTTATTTCATAAACGGTATCTCTTCTGTTACCTGTGATAAAAAGCATTTTTATTGTATCATTTTTTATTTTTAATTCAGGTGAAAACCCCTTTGAAAGCAGGGTATCACTTATTATGTTAAACAGAGAATCAAGAGCAAGAACTCCCACCCATGATTCTGAAATCCCTGTTTCATAGGATATTAACAGGGTATCATTTTTAATCCCTGTTTTGAAATCAGGTATGATTTTATTAATTGAGAAAATGAGATTACCGTTTAAATTGATTATATTTAAAGAAGCTGTATCAGAATAGGCAATATAAATACTGTTTCTGAAACTTAGAATTTCAATATCAAAAATTGGAGAACCCTGAATAAGGACCTTTGATGAATCAATATTCAGAAGTTTATCAAGGAATGTTAAAAGTATGCCTTCCGTGTTTCCTGTGATGATTTTATTTACAAGATAGACCTTTCCCTGATGATAAAGGGCAGAGGGTAGAAGGGAAGTTGTATCAGGGGTTATGAGTTTTGGCTCATTTTGAGGAAAGAAGTTGCCATTGATAAACAGCACACCATAAATTTTCCATAGATTTGTAAGATTGTCCCTTTCATTAAGAAAAGAGTAGAAAATGTAGAGTGTGTCCTTGTTTCCTGTGATTGATGGAGAGCCGATATAACCGATGGCTCTTTTATGTGGAACCCTGTATGTGTTATTGTTAAACATAAGAAAGAG
>JALTNJ010000061.1 GCA_027000765.1 Nitrososphaeria archaeon
AAAAATATATGATATACAGCCTAATAGCATACCAGAATTCATATCCATTCCTGGAGTCACTCCAAAGGTAGTTAGGGCAGTTTCACTCGTGGCAGAAATAATATATGGGGCGCCTGCATCATGGAAAGACCCAATAAAATACACCTTCACAGTGGGTGGAAAGGATGCTGTCCCATTCCCCGTAGATAAGGATACTTATGATAAGATAATAAGGTTCTTCAAGGAGATAGTTGAGGGTTCAGAGATAGATGCAAAGGATAAGAAGGAATCTCTAAAGAGACTAGCCAGACTAGGTAGGAAGATCTGAACATCATATACCTACGAAATCTCTGGGAGATATTACTAGCATCATTATTTGACTATAGTAGGTGAAAATAAGGAAAAGGATGTTAGGGTTAATTGAGGAGCATATGAAATTTAATGAGGATACCGTAAGTAAGTTGATTGATGAGCTTTTTGAAAAGTATGAGAAGCGGTATATCGATGAAGATGAGTATAAGATATTTTTTACATTGAAGGGATTGAATCCTGATGAGATTGAAGACTTGATTTTCCATGCATATAGACTGGGGATTATAGATGTGGGCGTCGATGTTAAGGGAGATGGAAAGAGTCTTATGAGCATATGGAAAGATGAAGATGAAGAGGGTATATCTGAGGACGATATTCTCAAGAAATTCTAAGCATAATTATTTGAGAATCAAGAGGCTAGAGGGGTTGATTGTTTAAGTGGATGTGTCAGATACCCCAGTAGAATAATCATGTTTAGTCATTCTGGGACGGCGTCATCATCCACATCCATATATATCAATCCAGGCAACGGCTAAATAATGTTTTCCAGCGTGTTTTTACCGCCTATCTTGGGAATAGGCTGTAGAGTATGACTCCTAACGTCGCGGATGGAGGGAGTATATCGTCGAAGCCTATGTGAACAGGTTTCCCAGCCTCCAACTCCTTAAGGGTGAATGTAGAGTCTCCACCGGCTATAGACACCACTATCGTCTTACCCTCATCCAGCATCCTCCTTATATTATTCACCGCCAGCTTCTCCTTAGCGAGCCTCTTGGGGACGACCATGAGATGCAGGTCTGGCCTTAGAAGCTCATTTACATCATTTATATCCGGTACGAATAATACCCTCCTACCCCTCATAAACGCCTTCTTCTCAGTCTCTGGGACGCCGGATTGAGCAGCGGAGCTCGACGCCTTTGAGACCACGAATAGATCTACCTCGGGGAAGGATAGGACTACATCAAATACCTCAGACAGCTTTACGCTACTATATATGTTATGCACAACGACTACAAGCATGTTATAACCCTCCTTTCCACCTCTAGACAATTCAATAGAATCATTGCCATCGATATATAAGTAATACCTATACTATGTACTTTGGCTATACCGAGGCTTCAATATTTAAATAAATTTGGGTTATATACTCCACTGTGGAGTGGATATGGCTGGGATAAGGTTTATAGACCTCTTCTCCGGGGGAGGCGGGTTCTCCAGAGGATTCTCATTGGCCGGCTATAAGCCTGTTCTAGCCATTGATAAGGATGAGGCGTGTATAGAGAGCTATAGAAGCAACTTCCCCGATACAATTATCTTGAATAGGGATATTAGGAGTATGCATTCAATAGAGATACTAGATATTGTTAGTGACATCGAAGTTGT
>JALTNJ010000062.1 GCA_027000765.1 Nitrososphaeria archaeon
ACAATGCCTGCCAATGTGGCTGTAGTAACCTTGCCGATACCCCATCCACCCCCTGATAAAATGTGTGCTAAGCCGAAGAATAACCCGCTTATTATGGTGAATGTATATAGTGTATCCATATATCTCCTAGGGGCATTATATTCCTCCACCAGTTTATATGGTTTCCATAGGGAGTAGAAGAATGCCCTTATAGAGAGATCTTTATAATACATGGCGAAATACATGGCTAGAGAGACTATTCCTAATAGAGTCAGCCTGAAACCTATCTCCTCGGGTATCGGCGCGATCAATGCAGATACATATCTAAGGTACTCGTTCTCCGCCGTTAACTCCCCTGTCTCAATACCCCTTGACTGTTGGATAAACTCTATTACTATCATCAGGATAAGCGTTATACTTAGATATACCGTGGTGGACAGCATGTCATTATCCTGTATCCGCCTCTTCTTAACCGCTTCAAATAGGTTTTTCTCCCTAGTTAATGCCAATGAGAAAAAGAGGATATAGAGGACAATGAATATTAGGGAGAGCATATTAAGGTTAACTGGCTGTGGAAGAGGTACATTTACCTGTAGTGTGGCTATGAATAGAGGGAAATACATTATCTCAGGTACATTGGTCATGTTACTCATGTTGTACGTGATTTTCAACGCATATTTAGCGCCTACCACAATATCAACTGCATAGAAGATGGTCACTAGAACCGCTAGGAATATTACTGTGTAGTCGAGTATCGTCCTAATTTTCCTCATCATCTTCTTTTTCCTTCAACTCTTTAGGATCTATCTGTAGTTCTAGGATGATTGGTCCTGAGTAACCACATTCAAGGCATATATATGTCTCTGGAGTCAGCCATCCGTCGAAGGCACTTGATAGTTTTATGTTTCTAGATCCGCATATAGGACATACCTTTATCCTTATCGTCTTCTTTTTCTTCTTACCCAGCATTATTTAGCCTCATAGAATTTGTATGTTATCGGGGTTGAAACCCAGTTTCTCAAGGTATCTAGGTAGGTCTCCCCTATGGTCCCCCAACAGGATGATCTTATTGTCCTTGACCGTTCCTCCACAGGCAAGCCAGCTCTTAAGCTTCTTAGCAATTTTGTTTAAGTCATTGGTCTTAGGATTAATTCCCTCTATAACCGTGGCAGGTTTATTGTATCTACGGTGTTCGACCCTTACTTTAATTATAGTCTCTTCCTGCTCTAGACTGTCGCAGCTACACAGCTCCTCCGGTAATCCGCATATTGGACAAATGCCCATTTTCTACCTAAGTCACCACCGTTTAAACAAATTCTACATTTTTATTAATAGATGTGGGAGATATAAATATGTATCTACATATCATTGGCATTTTCATGTGTCTCGACATATATTTCACTCCCTATATACATGCGTGTCTACACATACCTGTAGGAGTCTAGTAGCCACCTCCCTAACTTTATGAGGCTTGGCTTCAAGAACCCTCCACCCAGCTGGAACCGTGTTTAAAACGGTTTCCCTAGCCTTCTCCAAGGCCTCTCTCCATGTATCTTCATATGGAATATGGAGATAGACATGTATCCATCCCTTTTTATCCAATGCTTTAAAGGCATACTCTAGATATTCTAACGCTATTTCAGGGAGTGGCATGAGTACCCTATCCGCCTTCTCCACGATAAACCTCTCTATCA
>JALTNJ010000063.1 GCA_027000765.1 Nitrososphaeria archaeon
TATCTATTGAGGAGGTTCACGACCTATACCCGTAAGATTGAGAGGAAGATCCATGCTGAGAGGAGGCTTAGGATATTTAGGAAGTATCTTGATTTAATCGGGGAGTTCTCAGCCAAGATAATTGATAGGGATAAGCCTAATATAGAGGTTCTCCTTGAGAAGCTGGAGCAGAGATATAGGATTGATAAGATTAAAGAGAGTTGATCTCTTCCATCTTATTCTTCAAGTAGGTGTCTACGATATATGTCAGGCCGTATCTACTGAAGGCCTCGAGCTCCGACTTCTTCTTCAGCTTCCTAAACTTCTCCAGCTCCCTCTGCCATAACTCGCCCTTGTACCTCGGGTCCCTCATAAGCTCCTGGAGACGCTTCATATCAACTTCTGTAAAGGGATCTGTAGGTAGCTTATACTTCTCTATATCCGAGGCCCAGACACCTATCCACTTGGCATCTGGTGTATGTAGGTCTCTTACATGAGCGGAGTTGGCTGAGCCATATATGATTACACCGGCTATGTGGAGGCCCCATACATCACCGTCTGTAAATATGTAGACCGGTAGCCCAAGCTCTTGGTTAAGCCTCCTAATGAGGTATCTCGCTGCACGCGGCGCCTGCCCCGATGTACTTATGAGGATGGCCTTATACTTCTGGTAGATACGCTCCTCGATGAACCTGTTGAAGATAGCGTCCTTCTCTATGACGAATACCCTCTCCGCACTTGTCTCGACGAATTCACTGGTCCTAAGGCTATGCCCAATCATTAGGCCGTCTGGATGAGTGGTGAGGTTTATCTTCTTACCCTCATACCCCGGGACTGTATACTCTATAGTCAGGTCCCCGAATATAGCGGCTCTCTCAGCTGGGAAGATATTCATGTCCTCCCTAGGCCGGCCTATGAGAGATTCTAG
The DNA here is from genome assembly GCA_027000765.1 of Nitrososphaeria archaeon. Taxonomy (GTDB): domain Archaea; phylum Thermoproteota; class Nitrososphaeria; order Geothermarchaeales; family JDFR-13; genus Geothermarchaeum. The sequence goes on from JALTNJ010000063.1 coordinate 908, forward strand.
ATCCATGATGAGCTCATCGGACTCACTCTGCTCCTCGAAGTCGACCCCATACGCCTGTGAAGAATAGTATACGTCCCTCAATGTACTCGTCTTTTTATTCACCAATAATTCCTTAGTAAAATACGCTATCCATACGAACTGTGCAAATTTCTTTAGGTGCATGAAGTTGGCTGCTGACCTCACCTTAGTCTTGGAGCCTAGTACATATCCCCGCTCCTCCTCACTATATATTATGTTACTTACACTCCTACTGGGGAGCTTTAGATATGGGAACTCCCCATTCCTCATCATATTATATATCCTGTTTCCCAAGTCGGTTAAGGCCTTTATAGTCTCTTCACGCCTCCTACTCTGAACCTTCTTCCTCCTCCTCTTTCTAGCCATATCCAACCAACCATCAATTAAATTCCAATTGAAAATATTTAAGCCTAGGATATCTATGCGAGTCACGTGTATAGTTTTTTAATTGATTAACGGTAAATAGATATTAACAAGTGGCTGTCATTAATATTACTCGTTAACAATTGATGTGGAGGATGAGAAGATGTCCGACCTTGACCCGAGGACCAAGATGCTTGTCAGGACAATGGGGTTCATAATATTTCTAGTTGGTTTAATAGCGATTTACCTAGGGTATACATCGTCTACACTGGATGCCGCGCATATACTCGCTACATATGTATTTGGTATCTTAACTGTGGTAGTAGGGGCATTCTTGATCGTCGCTAAGTATGAGAAGATATCCCTGTAAATTAGAG
>JALTNJ010000064.1 GCA_027000765.1 Nitrososphaeria archaeon
ACCTAGCTAGATATATCTATCCAGCTAAGGCAGTCTCCCTAATCATATCCGACGTAGTTGGGGACCGTTTAGATGTAATTGCATCAGGACCAACTACTCCCGATCCATCTACATATATTGACGCCTATAACGTTCTACGTAAATATGGGCTCTTGGATAAGGTGCCTGGGAGTATCTCGAATGTATTAGACGCCGGGATTGTAGGGAAACTGGAGGAGACGCCGAAGCCTGGTGACAAGATATTTGATAGGATTACGAATATCGTGATCGGAAATAATGAGCAGGCCCTTAGGAAAGCTGTGGATAGAGCTAGGGAATATGGGTATAAGGCTAGGATCCTATCCTCGTTCATAGAAGGTGAGGCGAGGGAGGTCGGGAGGGTTTTAGCAAGCATCGGCCTTGAGATAAAGAATTTTAATAGACCTTTTAAGAAGCCAATAATCCTATTCGGCGGTGGAGAGACGACTGTAACAGTTAGGGGAAGTGGAGTCGGAGGCCCTAATCAAGAGTTGGTTCTCTCAGTTGGAATAGCTGTATCTGGGCATGACGACATCCTGGTAGCTGCTGTAGGCACGGATGGCATAGATGGTAACTCCCCTGCAGCTGGTGCCATTGTATCGGGTAAGGATATTTCTAGGGCCGTAAGAGATGGATTGAACCCTAAAACATATCTTTCGAATAACGATTCATATACCTTTCTGAAAGGGATTAATGCCGTGATCGAGACGGGCCCAACCGGTACAAATGTAAACAGCATAATTGCACTAGGAATTTTCTGAATTATTAGCAGATGGAAATAAAAAATATAATAATTAAATCCTAACAGGTAGAAAAATAGTCTAAATGGAGTGTTTTTACTTAAAAATGTAAAAAAGATATATATAGAAACCAGCACCTTAAATATTTATTTTAACTATGTTATTGAGGTGGAGATAGTGGCTGATAATAAGCTTGCATTGGCCGCGGTAGTAGTGATCCTAGTTATAGTTGCAGGTGCATGGTGGTACTTTTCACAACCCGCTCCTGCTCCAGAGGTCCCTGAGCAGCCGACACAACCCACAACCCCAGGTGGAGAGACCGGGACTGGGGAGACTGGTGAGGGAACCACTCCTGGGGAGGGAGCTGAGCCCTCCGTTTCATTCGCTGGGCAGCTCGTGATATTGAGAGATGATTCCCCGAAGTCTCTTGACCCAACTAAGACTACTTGGACAAACGACTATGGTATTATGGCCAACATTTATAGTAACTTGGTCTCATATGAGAGAGGTACTAGGAACCTTGTTCCTGATTTAGCGGAGAGCTGGGAAGTATCCGATGATGGTCTTGTCTATACCTTCTATCTCAGAAAAGGTGTTCAGTGGCATAAGGGATGGGGAGAATTCACGGCATGGGATGTGAAATTCACAATTGACAGGATACTGAATCCAAATGTGAGTGTTATCTATAGGAGTCTATTCTCTAGTGTAGAATCTGTTGAGGTCGTCGATGATTATACAGTTAAAGTTACCTTGAAGAATCCCGATCCAGCTTTCCTATATGTACTCGCCCCGTATAGAAATGGTTTCATTGTTTGTAAAGCATATTACGAGTCTCTTGATGATCCTGAGACGCAGTATGGGAAGAACCCTGTTGGTACAGGACCTTATGAATTTGT
>JALTNJ010000065.1 GCA_027000765.1 Nitrososphaeria archaeon
CCGATGAATCTCCCTTCACCTACACCGATCCATCTAAAGACATCTGGGACGTTAACACCCTGTGTAGCACCTACAAGTGGGTCGTAGTTCCATGCGATCAACTGTAGCACGTCTCCGAATGCTAGTAGGGTGATACCGAGGTATGCCTCTTTCAGTCTAAGAGCGGGATATGAGCTGAGATAACCTATCATTCCCCCGAATATCGCTGCAAGTGCTAGTGTAACGAATAGTATTGCTATTGACAACAGTGGGTTCGGGGCTAAGACGTTTGTTGTAATGGTGTTTACAATTCTAAAGTTATAGAGATGATTAGCATAATCGGCTCCGTATCGTTCGCCTATCATAAAGGCTAGTATCCTACCTGGTACTGCTCCAGCTACTATAGCACCGGCCAACACAGCTAATACCCTACCGAACTGTGGAATACCAGCGTACCCTACCTCAAGGTTTAAGCTGAGCGTTACGATTAGGAATATTGCGAAATACAGTATTATTTGTATTATTATGGGTGATATGATCAACACCATATTTACTCCCCTCCCTTTAGCTTCTTAAGGATGTCTCCCCAAGGTATTCCGCCGAGACCCTGTGGATAGAACAGCAGTGTAATTACCATAATCGCTAGTGGAATAACCAGCTTGTATGCAACGATCCATGAACCCAGCATCTGTGCGAGGATGTATATTCCCACCTGCTGGCTTATCCCAATTAAGAATCCACCTAATAGGCTTCCAAATATGCTGTACAGTCCTCCGACGATCGACGCTGAGAACAGTGGAACGATAAAGACCATTCCAATCCTAGGCTCTCCTGGGACTACCATTGCTAGTATTGCTCCTCCCAATCCCGCTAATGCGCCGCCTATGAACCATGATACTAAATACACCATCTCTGGATTAATACCCAGTACTGTAGCGAGCGTCGGGTTTTCCACCGTTGTTCTCATCGCTACACCAAACCTAGTTTTGAATAGGAATGTGTGTATAGATAGGATGACTCCTATGACGATTATTAGGCCTAGAATGTGTATCAATTTAATATCTGTTGCCCCAATTGTCCCTAGTTTTAGATCTAGGCTTGGGAGTAGGAAGTATCTTGCATCTTTCTTGAAGGTTAGTGTAAGGTTGTCAGCGAAGGAGTTAAGTAGCCCATAGAGTATTAGATCGATACCTAATGTAGACATCATCAGTGTAACCATTGTTGCACCGGCTTTTAGAAGCCATCTGTTAACGGTGAAATATATGATTACACCTAGGAACCCAGAGAACAATGCGGCGAGGGGGAAGTATAGGTATGGTGTTCCTCCGAAGAATAGGTGTAGAGTGAATATTACGTAGAATGCCCATGCAACCATCGATGCATGTGCGAAGTTGAATGTCTCTGTGGACATGTATATCATCGTGATACCCGCAGCTGCCAAAGCCATTCCACTTGAAAGAGATATCGCGGTTAGCAATACATCTAGCATCGCTCCCACCTAAATTAAATGTTTCAACATTACTATTATGTTCTGAAATGGTAAGTCGTCGTAAATTAAACTTCTATGTAAATATATAATGACGTTAGGATGATTATAAGTATGTATATGTAAATAGTCTCTTCCCAAATGCAAAATCCTTTTAGGAAAAAAATATATAATATGTAGGCAATAACTATAATAATTTTGAGGTGAATGTAAATTGTCTATGGCTACTAGCAAGGCTTATACTCTAGCCGCGATACTATTAATCGTCGGTCTACTACTTGGATACGGAATAGCTATGATGACTGCTCCACAGCCAGAGGTACCAACTGAGACACCCACTCCAGGTCAGGAGGTTCCCACGCCAACGGGCTTGACAGGGACTGTTAAGATAGGTCTTCTTGTAGACTTATCAGGTGGTTTATCCACTTATGGTGAGAACAGTAAGGTTGCTGCCGAACTCGCTGAGAAAGAGATAAATGACTGGCTTGCCGCAAGAGGAGAGGATTGGAACATTAAGGTTATTGTTGAGGACACAGCGGTAGATCCAGCTACAGCTTTGGCTAAACTACAGTCTCTACACGGTCAGGGCGTAAAGTTCATAGTAGGTCCAATGTCAAGCGCAGAGGTCAGTGAGCTAAAGAGCTACGTCGACGCAAACGGTATCCTACTAATATCAATGTCATCCACATCACCAGCTCTAGCTATACCCGGTGACAACATATTCAGGTTCTGTCCAACAGACGTTATCCAGGGTCCAGCCGCAGCTGCAACAGCTTGGTCCATGGGAATCAGGCACCTAGTAATTATCTGGAGAGGAGATACATGGGGTGACGGTCTAAAAGAGAGTGTTGCAGAGTCTTTCAAGAAGCTGGGTGGAACCGTACATGAGGCAAGTAGATACAGCCCAGATGCCACAGAGTTCTCCTCTGAGGTCGCCGACTTAGCTAACATCGTTCAGAACCTAGTTGATCAGTATGGCGCTGATCAGGTAGGTGTAGAGCTAATCGCCTTCAAGGAAGCCGCTTCACTATTCCAGGCAGCTGCAGGCTATGACGTCCTAAGACAGGTAAAGTGGGTAGGTAGCGACGGAACAGCCATGCTATCACAGTTGATCGAGACTCCAGAGGTTGCCCAGTTTGCATATGACACTAAGTTCGTCAACCCAATATTCGCACCAGGTGCTTCTCCATACAACCAGAAGCTAACTGACTATGTAAAGCAGAAGCTAGGTAGGGCTCCAGACTCTTATGCATATGCTACATACGACGCTATATGGGCAATTGCAATGGCTATTGAGCAGGTAGATAGCGCCGACCCAATGAAGGTCAAGGAAGTCCTCCCAGATGTCGTCGCAAGAATGGTTGGTGCAAGTGGAATATTCCAGTTGAATGAAGATGGCGACAGAGCGTTCTCAGACTACGACCTATATGTAGTCTGGCCAACAGACGGAGGCTTTGAGTGGAGGAAGGCTGGTGTATACAGAGCTGTTACTGGACAGGTTGAGTGGGAAAGCTGGTGGACAGGTTAGAGAATAAAAACCCCTAATCACCTCCTTTTTATAAATCTATTCCAGCTTCTAGGTTAGCTATTCACATTGTAAGAATTTTTTTAGTTTTAATTGTTGATTAAATATAAGTTTATCTTCATTTTATTATTATAAGGATTTATGTATGTAAAAGGAGGGTCATAACTATGTCTGGACCAAACAACAAATATATCCTTGAGACACATGACTTAACCAAGGCTTTTGGCGGGTTAGTTGCGGTTAATCATGTTAACATTAAACTAGAACGTAATAAGATGACGATGCTGATGGGTCCCAACGGGGCTGGTAAAACGACATTTGTAAACGTCTGTACAGGAGTGTTGAAACCTACAAAAGGCAGGGTTATATTCGATGGGATCGATATTACTGGATGGGAGCCACATAAAGTCTATGAAGCAGGGTTTGTACGTACATTCCAAGTTCCAGAGCCATTCTTAGGCCTAACGGTATTAGATAATGTACTTGTTGCATTAGGAGGATCGGGTGAAAACCCGATAAAAGCAGCTATCAAACCACTATGGATTAAGGAGGAGAAGGAGCATATAAAAAGAGCCTTTGAGATACTGGAGAAAGTAGGCTTGGCGGATCATTGGGATAAAGTTGCGTCTTCCCTAGGAGCGGGGCAGCTTAAGATGCTGGAGGTGGCAAGGGCGTTAGCTACAGGAGCTAAGTTAATTGCGTTGGATGAGCCTATCGGGGGTACAGACCCAGCATATGCAGGTGAGATACTTTCTTACATTAAGGGGTTACTTAAGGTATGGGATGTCTCGTTCTTGCTAATTGAGCATAGGATTGATATCGCACTTCCTTTCGCAGACTACGTTTATGTAATGGATAGGGGGACAGTAATTGCCGAGGGCTCTCCTGACGAGGTGGCTAATAATCCGAAGGTAATTGAGATTTACATAGGGTGATGTATATGGCTATGTTAGAGACGAAAAAACTATATGCTGGCTATGGTAAGCTAAGGGTTTTATTTGACATAAATTTTAAGGCTAGGGAGAAGGAGATCACAGTAGTAGTCGGTCCAAATGGAGCAGGTAAAACCACCTTATTAAACAGTATTGCTGGAATAGCGACAATTCACGATGGTCAGGTACTCTTCGAGAATAGGGACATTACAAAGATGGCGCCGCATAAGATTGCTAAGCTGGGGATATCCTATCTCCTTCAGATGGGGAACATAGTTTCCAGCCTAACTGTGGAGGAAAACCTGATGATTGCTGGATACCTGTTACCCAAGGAAGAAGTTAAAGATAGGGTTGATGAAGTACTAGATCTATTTCCCAGGCTCCGGGAGTTTATCAAAAGAAAGGCAGGGACATTAAGTGGTGGAGAGAGGAGGATGCTGGCTATAGGCATGGCCCTAATGAGGAGACCTAAGATCCTGTTATTGGATGAAATGACTACAGACCTGGCGCCTATATTGGTTAAGATGGTTCTAGAGAAGGTAGTTGAACTTAGGGATAAACATGGCTTGACCATTGTCTTAGTTGAGCAGAACGCTAAGAGAGCCTTAGAGATCGGTGACCGAGCATATCTTCTCGTCAGCGGTACAATTCGATATGAAGGCGATTCCAAAGAGTTACTTGAGCATCCAGAGTTCTCAAAGCTCTATCTAGGAATAACTTAGTTCATCCTCTTTGTTTATCTCCAAAAAATTATTTTTAAACTAACTTCGTAGACCCCTAGATAATTACTTTAAAACTGCTTTTTCACTCTATCTATTCTATGGAGAGAATGTATAGGGATAGGCTTAGGCTCGTAAAGGATGTTTTTAGGCTATATGAAATAGATGCCGGCATGGTATTAGCTGGCCCAAATATGTTCTATCTATCGGGATATACTGTATCTACTTATGAACGGTTGTTATGTCTCTTTATCCCCACTTATACTGATGAGGCATTTGTTATAGCACCTAAATTGGAGGGAGAACGTATAGCTGAAAACATCAAGATTAATCCAGAAATAATATTATATGGCGACCATGAAAATCCAATTCAAATACTCTCGCATCTCATCCACAAGTATAAAGTAAGTCTCCTAGGTATAGAAGGATGTACTCCCTATAGATATATTAAGGATATAGAGGAGTCAGCAGGCCACATCGGTTTCAAAATAATCGATGAGCATTTAATGGGTATGCGGGTAACTAAGTCGGAGGAAGAGTTATCATATATAAAGAAAGCTGCTGAGATTAATGTGGAGGCTATTATTAGTGGATTATCACATCTCTCAGAAAGTGTTACCGAACGTTTCCTCTCCAACTATATCAGGGAAACGGCGTTTGATCTAGGAGCGGATGAGGTTCCCTTTACTATAGTCCAGAGTGGCCCAAATACGTCAAAGCCTCATGAAGGAGCTGGTAATAGGTCAATAAGGAAGGGAGATATCGTTCTATTTGATATAGGAGTTGCTTATCGAGGATATGTCTCCGATATTACGAGGACTGTGGTTTATGGAGAGCCCAGAAAGATGCATACTAAGGTATTTGATATTGTAAAAAGGGCTCAGGAACATGCTTTAGAGGGTGTTAGACCAGGTGTGGCTGCACGTGAGATAGATGAGAGGGCTAGGAGTATCATAGAATCAGAGGGTTTTGGCGATTATTTTATACATCGAACTGGGCATGGCATAGGCATTGAGGTCCATGAAGAACCTTACATCACTTCCGAGAATGAAGTTAGGCTCTCAAAAGGCATGGTGTTTACAGTGGAGCCTGGGATATATCTACCTGGGGAATTTGGTGTTAGGATTGAGGACGATGTAACTGTTACCCAGTCTGCGCATGAGATTCTAACCAATATTCCAAAGTCGCTATATATCCATGACTATGGTGTCTAAGGCCTATATTTTTATAACGGGAATCACACCGAATCTCTCTACATCAACTTTATCCTTATCAAGCTCAACTGGTATAAGCCTAGTACCTATCGTTAGTCCTTTCCTCCTAGCAATATAATCCATGTCTTCTAAAGTCTTGATTAACAGCCTTCTATCCCTCTCTATAGCAACCATATCCAACCCGCTTATACACACATTGGCTAAGCCCTCCAATACACCGAGTCGTAGAGTTCCTTCTTCAACCCTCTTTTTCAACAAATTGTCCTCTCCAACGGCTAACATGATCTCGTTAAACCCTAGTGTCGGGACACTTGTCTCAGACGCCAATCTACTAATCGCATTATTTATCCTATATACCCCCTGATAAGAACCCGGTTCACCCATCACCGTATCAAAATGCTTCTCTACGAGCTCCGCTACACTCTCCTCCATCCAAGGGGAAAGGGAGAGATCGACTCCATAGAATTCTTTCTCGTACTCCTCTACCATCCTCCTTATATCCTCTAGATAATTTACTACGCTTCTGTTTCCACTGAGATACTTGTCAAATAGATCTACATATCTCAAGGCTAATGCAAATCCAAATACGTTGTCAACGTTAGTCGTCGAGGGGAAATAAGGCGTCTGGAGCCATTTTAAGTGGGTCATGGATATGCGAGTGAAGAGCGAATAGTCCCCTTCATACAAGTATATCTTATCAACTAAACGATCGATATGTGTCGACTCTCTAACCAAGATTGTTGAGAAAAGTCTATTGGTCTCCCCTAAGATATCCATTATCCCATCTATTATTCCACTGTCACTTGGTATCGCTGCTGCATGTAGCATTAAGTCTTTAGACGGACGTCTATCATATAATTCCAATACTATGTTCCTATACTTCTCTAGCTCTATCTTCGTCTCTACAGGTGGAAGTACTAGCCTTATAGTCCATGGAGAAATATGGGTTTCACTAACGATATCAAGTGATCTATTAATATATTCCTCATATTTTTGGAAGTCTAGTGAACTCCAGTCTTCAACCGGGATGAAAAAAGTCATAGCCCTTACAATCGGCATCTTATCAATCCTCACACAGAGGCAGTTATATAAAAAGTAGTTCGTGGCATGCTAAAAAATATTGACATGTCTTATTTAGAAACTTACTATGATATTTTTTATTCGATATAGCATTTAGATAGGGTGGTTTAGATGGTATTTGAAAATAAAGATATCCTAG
>JALTNJ010000066.1 GCA_027000765.1 Nitrososphaeria archaeon
ACTTGATAGATGTATCCTTTAGATATAGCCACTTATGACCAGGATAGTCTTGGATATAATATAGCCCGTTTGAAAAGCCTCTAGTGCCCGTCTGATCCGACGCGACTACCGTGTTCTCTATAGATAGAAACGTGGTATTAGAATATATTAGTGCCCTCAGATAACTTCCTGCCGTGATCGTTAGATTACCGATAGTGACATAAGTCTTATGAGTAGTTGTATCTATTAATAACAGCCCATTGTCATAAAAAAACGGTGAACTTATATTCCAAGTATATCCATTTCCATCTATTGTGACATTCCAACGTAGGACCACCGGATTACTTTCAAAGACATCGCTCACAAATATTATATTAACCCCATCTACTATAGCCCCGTTAGAGATGGCATCAGCAACAGTTGGATAATCTCCTGTGGCACCGATAGTGACCACAGTCGGGGCTGCAGAGACGGGTGGGGCAACGCTACTTAGAAACGTTACTATAACCACTAGAACAATAACAAGCTTGGGAAAACCATATAAATATTTCAAATAAAGCACCTACTCACCTAATTAAAAGAAGAATCGATTTATATAAATTTTACTATTTAACATATAATAATATTACTATGAATTGATGTCAAGACAGAAATAATGAATGACAAAAACAAATTGACAAAAGGTTAGTACGGCCGATCCTAAATAATAAAGACAACAATTATTGATAGGAATAGTGCTCCGGCCGGATTTTGAATCCGAGATTGTCGGCTGGAGAAACCCGACATTAATAAACTATGTCTCCCGAAAATAACGAAATGGGAGACGGCGCTATACATTCTGGTTCTGGTATGTGGTTTCCTTAGATGGTGTTGGGAGACACCTGCTCATAACGTGATCTTATCACGGGTATTTCACTGAACAGACTCCATATATTTACCTCAACAATTCCAGTCATTCAAAGGGCTTTCAGCACTAGACATAAAGTTTTTATTTACTGATCGTGGTAGACTCCATAGTGTTTTTATTTATTTGCTTAAAAACTAACTACATTTATTAAGTTAGCTATTAGATGTCTCAATGATATCCTTTAGGCTGACCGCTCATATAGTTTTAGCCACCTAACTTAATAGCTTTTTAATCTCAGGAAAGGATATGCTCAAGCCAAAATCTCTACAATGTCATTTAGATGCCCCGATCCAAATCGTATGTCTTAATTCCTTAAAGTGAATATCTCCAGTTAATATTTTTGCATTCTTTAGTCTTGACACTGCTAATATCACAGCATCAACTAGACTTGGCTTACTCTTTATACCCCGCCTCTTCGCATGCTCCGTAAGGGCGCGGTATGATATGGCTGCCTCTAGACTCAAATCTAAATCAATATCAACGATTATAGAAACCTCACTAATAAATAGTAGTCTCCTCCGCATCTCCTTGATATCAACCCCCTCTCTCAAATACTTCCTAGCCAACTCAGCCAATACTATAGATGGCGTGTAAATGGCAGAGGCATTCTTTAGATAGTTTTTAATCACCTCACCCGACTCTGAACCTAGGAAATATTCGACCCATGCGTATGAATCGACAACTACATCATATATCTCTGTCTTCAAGCCTATCCTCCTCAGTGAATTCACTCAATTTCCCTTTATCTATGCCAAAATACTCATCCAGAAGCCTTGAACGATAGAACTGGAGTAACCTCACTATAGCCTCATCAAGATTCCCGGCATGGACCCTCTTACTAAATGATTTAAGCATCTCCAAGGTTTTCTGGCGAATCCGTATACTTGTCGACTGCATACAAACCACAATAAATATACTACATTAACCAAATATAAAGACACATATTTATGGATTCAATTTAGATATCACAAGTAATAATAAGTGATGGTAAATATACCTAGGGACGCATTAAATAGTGTTTCATTAATATTAGGATGGATCATTTTTAATGTTGCTCTGGATAATGCCATCCCTGTATAAATCGATAGCCGTAGGTAAAATTACTATGAAGTGGATGCTTGAATAGAGTCGTGGAATATCGATTAATATACCGAGCCATGTCCATCGCTAAGAAGCCTGAAGAACTTAACTACAGACCCTACTTAAATAGCCTTTATATTAACTCTTAAACCTCATCCATAGACCAGGAACGGTAACCAAAATATATATGAAAAATGCCACCAGAATCAGGGCACGGGAAACAAATACCGAAAAACAAAACACCAGAAAAGAGACAAAAATTTAGCTCAAAACACATAAAAAATATAAAAATGGTGCTCCGGCCGGGATTTGAACCCGGGATCATCCTCTCGAAGGGCTCCTTCCTTTATCTATAAATAACGTTTATCCATATCGTGAGGTTTTGGGAGACAAATTTTTTCTAAAGTTTCTTGTAGGCTTTTTTCCTATGTTCTACTGCTACTACATATATAACGTGTTTACCTCTGTCTAATATTAGAATCACCCTGTATTTCCCTATTCTTAGGGAATAGAATGGTAAACTCTTTAGCTTCTTAACATGTCTAAATGGATCTTCTATAATATCCTCTACTTTATCGAGAATCCTCCTTGAATCTTTTTTACCAAGCTTTTTCAGGCTATTAAGAGCAGCTCTCGTCCATAGGACTCTATACTTCATAGGCCCAGCTCTCTCTCAACCTCTTTAGTGGTGTAAACCCTACCCTTTTTAATATCCTTAATAGCTTCCTCTATCTCTGAGAGGACTTCAGGAGACAGAGGATCATCATCAACTTTACTCATAATCAACCGTCTGATAACTGAGGAATAGGGCTCCCTCTCATGTATCTTCAACTCATCCAATAACTTCTTCAACTCAACATCAATCTGAATAGTCGTCTTCATACACATTATAATTCGGTATAACATCTTATAAATAATTATATCATGTTATAACCATAAACCATATAAGAACATAAACATCAATTTTGCCAACGGTGACACTATGATAACCTTGGCTACTAGGAAGAAACCTTATAATACTCTATAAACTCTGCTCTTCATATTTTATCACCAATTACTTCGATTTGTTTTCATTTTCCACGTACTTCGCTGAGTCTATATGCATTTAATGCTAGGTATAGTAGTTGAGTTAATGAATTATATACTAAGGGTGTAGCGGATATCAAGAATAGGATTATTGTTTGTATAATTATACTGGATGTGAAGAGGATCTTCGCGACGGTTATTCGATATTTTTTCTTCCAGTAGAGTAGAATGAGGTATAGGGATAATATGCCTAGGTTGGATAACACGAGTAATAAAGGGCCTGTCTGACCCCCTAACATATTCCAGTTTCTAGTTGCAAAACCATATATTAAGACTGGAATAAAGATTATGAAATACTCATATGGTAATGTATAGGCGTATCCAGAGCCGCTAAAAATATACCAAAAATAGGTCTCCCCGACATTGTAAATGGGGTGATGAGGGAATACAGCTCCAATATTAGGGATAGCCATGGTTAAGAACATTAATTTACTTGATATACCAGCATATAGATCCATCTCCTCAATATCTAGGAATCTACCTTTAAGTGGTGATATTAGTAGCCAGAATATGAATGGACTATTTAGGAAAAGCATTGTATACAAGCCGTTACCAATGTTCAGTCTAAGAAGCATAAAGAAGAGAGGGATAACTAGGCTTAATAGAAGCAGTAAACCATGTGAATATAGTTTCCACCTATTTTTCATATTTTACCACTAGTTTATCGATGAAGGTTAATATAGTTGAAAAAACTCAAGGTAGTGGATATTATTACCTTATAATTTTAATGTTATATCCTCTTCTTTTTCAGCTATCTGTAATGACATCTTCTTCTCATATTCTCTCAGCATCTCAATTAACGGATGATTTAGATTTATCTTGTATAGTTTAGCTCTGCCTATCTTCCTCGACACCTCAACTATTTTATACCTCTCTAGGTCTGGAAAATATTTGTAGAAGGTCTGCTTACTCATACCCAATGCCTCAATAACCTCCTTCTTAGTGAAGTCGGACAAGGGATTATCTAGGAAAAAATCTATGATCCTAAGCTTCGGGGAATCACCTAAAGTCTTGATTAAAATCGATTCGAACTCCTTTTTTGAATACAGCTCCCCTGGCATATCCATCACATACCTAATAATCTCTTACAGGATAAAGTATTTAAATGTTATCTTCTAAAGGTATTATAAGTGAACCATATGTCTCGAGAATATAGTGATGAGGAGATCAAAGCCGATATAATGAATAGGCTAATGAGGAGAGGGTGTTGGGGAGGCAGATATATGCCTCTGGATAGTCTAGTGAATTGGCTGTCTAAGAGGATAAAGAGGGATGGGAAGCGAATTAGAAGGTTAATTAGAGAACTTGTTAAAGAGGGATATTTACTAATTCATAAGAAAGGGAAAACCATATCCCTTAATCCAGCTATAAATAAGGAGATAATCGAATACATAGAGGGAATAATAAGAAAGTAATATAATTGACATTCTTCAACAACAAAAAAATACATAAAAAATATAAAAATGGTGCTCCAGTCGAGATATGAACCCGGGACCACCAGCTCGAAAGACTCTCCCTTTATAGAGAACACTTCCAGAAATTCTGGGTTTTTGAGAAGCTAGTATACATTTTTGTACACCTCTTTTGTATGCAGAAATGAGTAGTGGAATGCATTTGTTTATAGACTGTTTCGAATGTGTGTTTTAAAAGTAACGAGAGATAGGAGATTTATATAATTGATTTACATTTTTTGAATAAGTAATGCTTAGACAATTGATTATGCTAAGAATTCCGATCTAAATGATTAAAAGTACTCGGCAAATAAAAGGAGTTACCTATGTGGTAATTTTGTATATTTAGGAATCATAATACTGAAACATACAATTCACTGAATTAGGTTTGTTGGGTATATATGTTTATATACGTATAGGTATTTATATAAGAATTAGGTGGTTATTAAATGCCGATTATAACTGTTAAGATTAGTGAAGAGTTGCAAAGGAAGATGAGAGAGTTGAGGCATATAAATTGGTCTGAAGTAGTAAGAAATGCGATTAGGAAGAGGATTGAATTGGAGAGTGGTAGAAACATTGCTAAGGCACTACTTTTAAACGAGAAGAACATAATCAAGCCAGATAAAGGATTCTCAAGCTCTGAGTTTATTAGACGTTGGAGGGAAAGAGTAAGATGGTTAGAAAAATAGTGGTTGACGCTTCAGTAGTCGTTAAATGGTACCTAAATGAAGAGTGGAGGGAGGAGTCAATATTACTTAGAGATGATTACATAGAGGGTAAAATCGAGTTAATAGCACCATCTATAATGCCATTCGAGGTTCTAAACGCAATTAGATACAGCAGAAGACAGATCCCAATAAAAACATTGGAAGAAATAGCCGAGAGTCTATCACTTTACAATATAAAACTATATAATCTCACCGGAGACTATGCTAAAAATGTCTCGAGAATATCTTTAGAATATAACATAACTATATATGACGCAAGTTACGTAGCATTAGCTATCCAAGAAAAAACATTATTATATACAGCTGATAACAAGCTCATCAATATGCTGGAAGAAGGGATACAAAAATACATTAGGCACATCACACAGTATCCAAGTTAAACAAAATCCACGAAAAAAGACACATAAAAAATATAAAAATGGTGCTCCGGCCGGGATTTGAACCCGGGATCACCGGCTCGAAAGGCCGGTTTAAGCCCCCTTTTTGGGGTATGCTTGACCGGGCTACACCACCGGAGCCAGTTGGTTCCCATTATTATCAATTACATAGTGGTTTTCTTTATAAAACTTTAGAGTTTTTCGCCTCTTATTTCTAGGACAGTCCTTATATCCTTTTCTTTAACCGTTACACGCTTGGACTGCTCGGCTACCTTCATAGCCTGTAACGTTATGTCTTTAGCTACTTTCTCCAGATATTTTGCTAGTAATGCGGCTGCATCTTCACTTACTTTCTTGGCTCCAGCTTCTTTCATAAGCTTATATACGGTAAATTTTGGGATTGCCATGTTAAAATCACCACATAATTTATTTTAGCATTATAAGAATTTATATTGTTCATGTTTTTAGGTGCATAGGGCTATGAGACTGGTGGATACACATATACATCTCTATGATGAGAAGTATCTGAATAGTCTGGATGAGGTCTTGGATAATGCTAGGAACGTGGGTGTCGAGGCGATTATATGTAATGCCGAGGACCTTGAATCGTCTCTAGCCACACTCGACCTAGCATCAAAATATGATCTTGTTTACCCTGCTATAGGTATGCATCCATGGACCGCGTTACACTCCCTCGACGAGCTAGATGAGATAGTTGCTTTGATTAGGGAGAGGAGGGGGGAGATCATTGCCATTGGTGAAGTAGGGCTTGACAAGAAGTATGAGAGTGGGGAGAAGGGGTTTGCAAGGCAGGTTGAGGCTTTTAAGAAGATGGTTGAACTCGGCCTCGAACTTGATAAGCCATTGAATATACATTCTAGACGTGCAGCAAGTGATGTTCTCGAGATCCTAGGGGTTTACAATGTTGAAAAAGCCCATTTTCACTGGTTTACAGACGATGAGGATATCCTTAGAGAAGTTGTCTCAATGGGATATTACGTGTCCTTCACACCTTCAATAACATACTCCAAGAGAAACCAGCGTCTAGCAAAGATAGTTCCCCTAGAGCAATTATTAACGGAGACAGATGGCCCCGTCCCCTTTTATGGTGAGTTAAAGGGTAGGCTCACCGAGCCAATGCATGTGAAGCTTGTCCTTGAAAAGCTGGCTGAGATACATGGGATGGAGTTGGATGAGCTGGGGAATATAGTTTGGAGAAACTTTGAGAAGTTATATCTTAAGTAAATTTATCTGATGCAGCTATTTTTGGACCGATTAGAAACTCGGTTATCGACCCATCGCTGGTTAGGTGGGAGAGGCTCCCAGAGAATTTTATGTATTCAAAGAGATTCTCCCCATTGGTATAGCCATTTTCTACGGCGATCGCCACCATAGCCATCGCGGCGATAGGGCATAGATAGTCACAGGTATCCTTTAATCCAAGTGTCGAATGTATATA
>JALTNJ010000067.1 GCA_027000765.1 Nitrososphaeria archaeon
TTACATCCCACTTCCTCGGTGTTATCCGTGTCGCTATATAGAATGTGACTATGCCCTGGATTATCCCCCACCACCCAATGTTTACATATACTAGGTTTATCCAATTTATCCCGAGATAGGTTGGAGGTGCGGTGACGCTGCCTGGGAGTATCAGGGATGATAGGCATCCAAATATAAAGCCTATCACCACTAGATGATAATCCCTAAGCCTATATCTCCGTATAAGGTCATCTACCAACATAAAATAGCTGAAGTATATCCCCATTAGGAATATTATGAGAATCGGCTTGACAAGTAGGTTATTAACCCCCCTCATGGAATACTCAAATAGGAGGTTGAATCCAGTGGCAGCAAATACTATTCCCAGCCTATTCCCAATACCATTCATCTCACGAGCCTCTCCACATAGGATTTAATCTATTATTAGTATAATAAATGTCACTGGACACTCAGGTATCCATATAAAATAGGTTTATCGATATGCCGGTGGCGTGGTTAGACACCCCATTGTTAATTTTTATTTAGATATGGAATGGTATTTTTTCTTTTATGCCTGTGCCAAAGATTTCTAATGGTCCTGAGTATTGGGATCTTAAGAAGGTTTTGATGTATAGACCTACAAACGACTCCCTAACATGTGTAACCAAGGATAAATGTAAATACCTATTGTTTAGAGAGCCCGTTGACCCAATGTTGTTCCAAGAGCAATATGACTCATATCTAGAGCTGCTTGAGCAGCTCGGAGTCGAGGTCCTCCTACTTAATGACTTGATGGATGAAATTGGTTGGCACCCCAGCTTCGTCCCTCCAAACATGTTCTTCATGAGGGACGTAATAGGTGTCCTCGAGAATAAGATACTTATCTCGAATATGCGTTATGAGGCTAGGCGTTATGAAGGGTTGATTGCTAAGGAGGTTTTGGAGACAGCTGGCTGGGGCGACTGCCACCTATTCACAGGGAGCGACTATTTCGAGGGGGGAGATCTCCTATACCTAAATGAGGATACGGTTATGATAGGATATGGGCCTAGGACAAGCTACTCCGCAGCATATAAAATTGGGGAGATGGCTGTTGAGATGGGTATGAACGCCTTCCTAGTCTCACTACCTCATTATAAGGTGCATCTAGACGGGACTATGATGCCTATGGACGACAGTCTTGTAGTGGCCCACATACCTTCAATAAGGTTCTATCCCTCGATGATAATGTATAAGGACGGTGACTTCGACATAGTATACATATACGACTATCTAATGGAGAATGGATATGATATCATCGGTGTAAGCGACGAGGAGAACGAGACATTCGGCGCAAACCTAGTTGTTGTAAAGGAGGGCCTAGTCATATCCTACTCATGGAACAATGAGGTTATTAAGAACCTGGAGGAAGTAGGTATAGAAGTCGTGCCATTTGATGGCAGCGAGTTCATGAAGGCCGGTGGAGGGCTACACTGCGTATTCAACACCATACTCCGAGAGAAATAAACCCTCTTATTCAAAACCTCGTTAACATCGGTGGAGCAATCACCACGACCAAGAGAATCCATATTATATGGGCTATTGAAGAAGATACTATCCCATATCTATAAGCTGTCCACCCCATAGCCAAGCCTACTATAAAGGCTGCCAAGACCAAAATAGGGTTCA
>JALTNJ010000068.1 GCA_027000765.1 Nitrososphaeria archaeon
CCAATAAAATGTATCTTCGCCGTCATCAAAATTAACCTCTTAAATTATATCATTATAATACCAAGTAAATTACATTTAGAAATATTTAGAATAATGGATAATTTAAATATAACCATATAAATACAATTCAAAACCCTCTTCTCAGGCCTCTAAACCACCTATTCAATAAATATTCTATGTTATTAGGCGGGATATGCTTATCTAGTGATTACGTTGATTTATATAGATATTTGTAGACGAATTATATGGGATGATCAGATATGGTGAGGTTTAGGATAAAGGATGATTTCAAGCCTAAGACAGTCCTCATGGGATTCAGGGGAATTGGACAAGTCGGGTACCTCTCAATAAGGTATCTAATTGAGAAGCTTAATGCTGAGAAGAAGGGTGTTATAGAGACGCTTCTCGCCCACCCTGTGGTGATAGTTGAGGACGGATACCTCTCCTATCCACTTGAGATATATGGATATGGAGACCTTGGGATTATTAGGATTGAGGAGATCCCTATAAATAAGCAGGGGGCCTACCTGATTAGGGAGATAATTAAGTGGCTTAAGGAAAATGATGTGGAGAGACTTATACTAATAGGCGGCTTAGTATCCTCACTCAAGGAAGAGGAGGAGGATATCGCCAGGATAGTTACAAACAGCCTCTGGAAGGAGGATGTGGGGATAAGCTATACCCAGAAGGATGTTAGGGTATTGGGGCCACTGGCCTACGCCCTCTACTATTCTGAGATATATGGCGTTCCTTCACTAGCCATACTCGCATACGCCAATTCGGAGCAGCCTGTCGATCCCAGAGGCGCATACTATGCCCTTGAGACGCTTAAGAAGCTGGTTGAGATCGAGGTCGATACAGAGGAGCTTCTCAAGACCGCTGCGGAGGTGGAGGAGAAGATAGCCCAGTTGATCGAGGAGTTCTCCGAGACCAAGAATAAGGGTATGTATACCTAGAAAACCTGATAAAAATTTTTGGGGGACGAGGGGCTATACCCCTCTCTTTTTAGCCATAAACTCATCGTATACCTTCTTCACGCGGTTATAGACAGGGCCACGCTCACCTTCTACACCGCTTTCCGTAACCCTAATCTTATTCATCACTATAATGACGCCCTGGTCCCTCCTATATGTAACCATCCTTGGAAAGACCTTCTCAAGCATCTCCCTAAGCTCATCTAGATCCACTTTAACCTTCTTCAGATAAATTGCGGAGATAGCGTTCCCTGAATACACGATAGATGCGTAGTGGTCGCTGCCGATGGAGACATCGCCCAAGATAATTGAGAGAGTATCGGGTAGGATGGCCTTCAAAACACCTCTAACCCTCTGGCCATTCCTCAACTCAACTATAACTTCTTCATTAATCATATGGTTAAGCTCTCTTTGGAAAGCGCTTGTAGCCATCATTTAATATAGGCACCTCATAACTCAACTAATCTAACATATATTGCCAAACCACCATATTTAATCTTAACTTTATCCTTTTAATTCTTAAGAATTTAGGTATTAAAAACATCGGGCTCCATAAAAATAGGCCTTAAAAAATTTATATTTCAGGCTTAGAGTAGTTTCACACCCCATTCTATTGAGAGACCCCATAGCCTATCAAATATACCATCATTATATCCATGTGTATCACGT
>JALTNJ010000069.1 GCA_027000765.1 Nitrososphaeria archaeon
CACATGGTATACTAGGTGACTTGAAAAGCCAGCTAACAAGAGATACAGATAAGATATTTATCCTAGATATTGCATTGGATGAGGGGATATGGAGGGATCTAGTTAAGGAGCTCAATAGATTATCTCAGAGAATAGATATAACCTATATAGATCATCATCCTCATCCCGACGGACTTGAGATCGATAAACTACGTTTTAGATATATCTGGATGAAGAACGTCAGTACAAGTGAGATCACTTATAGACATCTATATGGAGAGGATGATATTGACGTAAGTAGAGTAGCCCTATATGGGGCTATAGGCGACTACTCTGATGAGACGCCTTTCATAGAGGAGATGTATAACCTGTGGGATAAACGTATGATCTATTTTGAGGGAGGGATAATATCCCAAGCCCTAGAGGGTTCTAGGAGGAACTATGAGCTTAAGAGGAGAATAGTAGAGATACTCGCTAGTAATAAGTTGCCCAGCGACTATCCAGAGATCTTGGATAGGGCGGTTGAGATGACTAGGAATGAGGAGGAGATGAGGATACGCCTCAGGGATAAAATGAGAGTAACTAGATTCATAGCCTATGCCCTTGATGTCGGGGGAAGCGTTGGGCGTGCAGCGAAGTATCTCATGACCATTGGAAGAAAACCTGTCGGCATAGCTGTCGAGGAAAGGAGGAAACTCGCTGTAATGAGTGTAAGGACATATAAGGAATTCATAGATCTGAATAGGATACTGAGGAGAACAGCAATTAAATTCGGCGGCTCAGGCGGAGGACATGAATTCGCCGCTGGAGCAAGGGTTCCACTGGACAGGCTAGACGATTTTCTAAATGCACTGGATGAAGAGATCTCTAGACATATCCAGTCTTAACCAATAATTTTTTCCATATCCATAAGGATCTCGTCCTCGTCTCTGGTGCTCTCCATAAGCTGATACTCTGCATATCCCTCTTTTCTCTGCATAAGCCTCTGCGAGACGAGTTCATAAGCCTGCCTAGTAGGGTGGGTCTTGATATTTACATATGCACGTACAATAGCTGCTACGGTAGCCTCCTGCAATATGATCTTCATACCATTAACCTCGATATATAACCGAATATGCCTGTGTCCCCTTGGTACGAATGCAACTGTCTTCTTTACATCACTATTTCTAAAGACCATGATCTTACTGTCGCTTTCACCACTCATAAAATAGAAAATCATGATAACTAGAATTTAATGATGGAGTATGAAGGTTGACAACTATATAGTCGCTGTGTGATATGGCCACTTCATTATGGCGTCAGGATCCTTAAGCCCATGGCCAGTGGCTATTAAGACAATATTCCCATCGAATGCATCTGGATCCTTTAAAAGAGCTGCTAATGGAGAAGCTGATGCAGGCTCCACAAGAGTACCCTCCTCCCTAGCCAACCTCATCTGTGCAGATACGATCTCCTCATCACTTACTATAGAGAAGAATCCATTGGACTCCTCAACCGCCCGCCAGGCCTTAGGCCAGTTCACGGGGTTACCAATCCTTATAGCCGAGGCTATTGTCCAAGGATCTTCCAACGGCTTAAAGGACCGTTTCTCTATATATGCCTTTGCCAAGGGAGAAGCGCCCTCTGCCTGTACGCCGACCATTATAGGTAGA
>JALTNJ010000070.1 GCA_027000765.1 Nitrososphaeria archaeon
GTAGATGGCCTATATTTCCAGGGAATAGAAAAAAGATTTGGAGTAGAAGCCGCAACAGAGATAGATAAAGAAACTTGGAGGATACTCGCGAAGATAGAGGCTAGAGACCTAAAGAAACTATATGGCGTGGATAGGGTAGAGGAAATAAAGATGTTCATGGAGATGTTGCTAAATACCAGCTGGGCGCTTTACCAAACCAAGAAAAAGGTGGAGATAAATGGAGACACAGGAGTGTTTAAGGTAGTATCATGTAGAGTGCAGGAAGCAAGACTTAAAAAAGGCCTCGGAGTCTTCCCCTGTAAACCAGTAAGACTAGGCTACTTAGAGGAATTCGCAAGAGAAATGAATCCGGACATAAAAGTGGAAGTAGTCTCATGCCCACCTGATGAAAAAGACTCAGAATTCTGGTGTGGCTGGAGATTCATCTTAAGGAAAAAATAGCCCTGTATCTTATTATTCTTACTGAATTTTTTTCTGGTGTGATTGGAAGTTTACACTTGAAGATGATGTAATATTCTCAGACATAACAGTTTTCAATATGAAAAAAAGATAGGTTTAGGGTTTACGTTTGATTAAGTAGGTGGCTAATGCACCTAATACTAGGCCTGAGAATAAACTTATCAGTAGATATAGCTGAGAAGTACCAGCACCTCCTTGGAGCTCGGACACTTTTTTCTCTAAGGTACTTACTTGTTCATTTAAGTTACTGATCTGTATTTTTAGATTGTTTATTTCGTCCTGGCTTTCTGCTAGCTGAGTCTCCAGTGATGACAATTGACTCTTTAGTGCTTTGGCCTTTGCCTCCAACGCCAGTTCCTTGGCTTTACCGATCTTTTCCAATATGGTGTTTATTAGCTTCATCATTTCAGTGGGATTATGGAAGCCATTACTATATGCCCTTTCAACCTCTATTTCAAAAGTGTGTTTAGCATCATTCAAGAGTGTAGAGGCCTCTTCTAAAGCTGATGTATCGACTCCAGATATAGTGCTTACTTCATTTATTATTTTTTCGGTGGAATTAATGGCTGCTTTCACTTCCTCCTTTATGCTCTGTATATCTGTCTGTATACTGATCATGACTGATACAGCAGTTTCATAGTCGGGGATTCCCTCCACCGTTCCATGACAGTTCTGGCATATAACTGGTTTACCCCCCTCTTCGACGATCTCAAATGTATGTCCAGTGATAGCGGGTACGTCTTCACTGGAATATGGCCTAGTATACATGTGACAGTCTGAGCAGCCCACACCTATTATTTCATGTGGGCTATTGGCGCTCCACAGGCTATATTGCCCTGTGTGACACTGGCCACATAGATCACTTGAGGACTCCATCCTCAACTCTAGTGACATTGGTTCATGGCATACTGCACATGTAACTGGGTCTGTGGCCTCTTTTATAGACCAGGATTTGTTGAGCATCGTACCTAATGCCCCTTCCGCACTATGGCAGCTTAAGCAACGCTCGTTCTTATCCTGTCCAATTGCTATTAATGTCTCTATGGATTCTGAATGTTTAGATTGATTCCATTCTTCAAATGTAGGGTGATGTGCCCCTATATGGCACTCACCACATAATGACGCGCTGAGTGTCTTTTCCATCTTACCCGGTCCACCATGGCATCTTTCACATGTCACTCCCTCCAAGGCAAACTCTCCTGTCTCACTGTTAAATCCAGTGGTATGGCATGATAGACATTCAGGTGGTGAGCCACTGGCATTCCATACGGCTTGGAAAATGGGATCTGAAAATGCTTGTGAATGCATCGTGCCACTCCACTCTTGATACTCATTTGAATGACAACTGCCACAATATTCAGGTCCCTTATAGTCTGATCCAGCTTTTTCAGCTACAGCATTCTGAGACTTAATATTTAGACTCAGTACCATTATCAATACCACAAATATCGCTAGAAATAGAATCCCTCTCCTCCGCAACAGTCCCCCACCCAATCAAATAAATTTATACATTGATAATTTAAATTTTTTAAATCTTCGAGATATCTCATTATTAATTATTCTTTTTTAATATATTTTGATCGGATTAATGTACATTATTAAAAAGATAATTATTAAAATGTATAGAGAATGCTTAATTAGAATATGCACAAGTGGCTAAATAGAAAAACTCACTGTATAAATGAGATGGAGAGAGATTGATGTGGTAAACTATATAACGGATATCCTGAATTCACAGGATGGGTCTCCAGATACTATACATTTAGTCTCTTTGACCACAATCTCCTTGTTAAGAGCCTCCTTTAGGAAGCCTGCTAATATCCCCCTTACAAGGTGACTTCCTGTCTCAACTTCAGATAAGTTTTTTTGAGATTCGCATTCCCATAAATTCTCTATCTGTAGTGTTATACTGCCCTCACTCAAAATGTATTCCTTGATGTCTGCCCACGCATGAGCATTGAACAATGCCTTCAGTAGTAAAATAACATCCTCTGGATCCTCTATTCTCCTATCTTTCGAATACCCTTTGTATAATTCTCTTCCAACGCCTATCCCATAATGATATAGGAAGGATCCTCCCGCCTCTCTTCCAAGAACATGTTTTATACCAATGGCGAAAGGCTTCATAAGCTCTTCACCTATGTAGATATATCTACTGTTACCGACTGTCTTCACATAGAATTTAGAGGGGTAAATTATGTCTTTTAGAGAGGGAGCAATACTCGCTTCTATGATATATTCCCTATCCTTTTTAAATTCATCTAGTAATTCTCTTGGCGATATTTCCGTGTCAGTCATATCAATAATTAGAAAGAGCTCATACCTATCCTCAGATTTAGATAGGGTCTCGATATAATCTATATTGAGATTTAGTTTTTTGGGGATCGAGGCCAGGTGATTAAGACTCCCAGGTCTATTGTTCAACGTAACCTCAAAGCCCACTAGTTCTCTACCTTTTTTCAGCACAAAGACCATCCTCCAGTTTCACCGTTAAAGCCTTGTCGCCACCCTATATTTAAATATGTTTAAATACTTTTTTTACATATATACAAGATATTCATTAAATATTCTTTCTATACATCAAGTAGCCTCATATAAAAATTAAAAAAATCATTATAGGTTTATATACCATGTATACATAGCTAAGCAGAGGCTTCAGAACTAGGTTCTATGTGAACAGTAACATCTATATTGTACTTCTCTTTCAATGTCTTCTCAATCTCATCAGCTATTTCATGAGCCTCTTCAACCGACATTTGGGGTGGAAGACTTACAGTTACGTCTCCATGATAGATATCTTCAATTATACGTCTAACCCTTATCCGCTCCACTCTAACTCCAAGCCCACTCATTTCCATCTCAATATCCCTAATTAATTCCCTTGTGGTTTCATCGCTTACTATCGACATTATATTCCTTGTACTTACATATAGTTCGTATAGGATGAATGTCGAGAGAAGTATGGCACCCGTGAAGTCTATGATATATGACAGGAGGGCTCCTGAGAGTGATGCAAGGATGGTCACTATACTCTCGATAAGTTCACCACCAGTAAACTTTGCATATATTCGAAATGAGGTGTCGACGTCTTTACTTAGGAATATAGCGCCTAGATAGATTATGAAGCCGATGAAAGCCATTACAGGGGCATATTTAGAGACCACATATTCCCTCCCAAGACTGAATATCAATTCTGTGGCAACTATTCCGAATACAGCCGAATATATTACCACGGTATAAATTGGGCCTGCGATGGTAAGCCTATAATGCCCATACATATGATCCTTATCCGGGGGCCTCATAGCCTTATTATAATAATATATGACCAGAATTGCTGAAACTATGTTAGCAATAGATGTAAATGCATCTACAACAAGAGCTTTAGATCCATAAAATACTCCACCAACTACCTTTATTACTCCCCCTAATATGCTCAGCATCAATATTGCTAAAAACCTAGTATTCATCAAAAATGACTTTCGAGTATAGGAAGATATATAAATCTATCTCTATATAGAAGTATTCGATACACTTCCGAGGTATCTATGTATAGAATTAACGATAGCCTCATAATTGACTGAATGAGCTTCAGGTAGCTTCCTTATCCCTGCTATTATCGCCCCAATAATTGGATGTGAGATGTATTTACCTATCTCCAACCCATGTCTCCTAAGGCCATCTAAAAACAGGTCTCTATAATGTTGACATCTAAATAAGCCCCCGGTGTAGTGTACAGGTAGATGAGAACCTAGTTTTGAGGATACTGTTAACACGCTTATCAACGCCTCACTAACCGCGTTCTCGAGAATACTCCTAGCTATATCGTCATGCTGGTAAAGGCCACATACAACAGGCGCAACAGAGGCGATTTGACTAGGCGATGCGTCATATATCCAATTAACTAGATCATCTTTATCAACCAACTTCAAATGCTCAAGAACAGCCTCATAAAGTAGTGTCCGGGGACCCCGTCCATCAATAAAACGCAGTATATGCCGTAGAGCCATCCTCCCAATGGAATATGCCGACGCCTCGTCACCGACCTTCCAGCCCCAGTTACCAGCATACCACTGATTTACACCGTCCCAGCCATATGCATTGAAGCCTGTACCAGCTATAACAACGATACCGGGCTCGCCATAGGACGCTGCATATAGAGTCATCTTCACATCATGCATCAAGACAAAACTTTTATAGACTTTATTTAGGTATCTCCTCCAAATATTCCAGTCGTATCTCGAGTCTAGGCCCGCCAACCCTAATACTATCAAGAAATTTATATCCCTATCCTTCGTCAAGGACTCAACAATATAACTTAGGTTTTCAATAGCCTTTTCAAAGCCTACATTATGATAGTTTGTCGATCCACCCACCACATATTTAACGGGCTTGTTAGATGAGGTATTGAATAATATTCCTCTTGTCCCGGATCCACCTCCATCTATCCCTATTATCCATTTTATGCTCTTCATATTATCCTGACCCAAATGAAGTTAGGCATAGTTACTATAGATGGTTATATGTGTAGGCGCGATATAGCGTCTATACTTCTTTCCATAATAGTATCCTATTATGAAGCCGCATAGCATGCCTCCCAAATGGGCCCATATATTTACATTGAAGCCTAGGTTTATTATGAAGATTATGAAGCCGTATGCAATTGACTGCAGTATTTTTCCACTCATTATTGCCTGGAAGAGGAGAAGTACACCGAATATCCCGAATATCGCTCCGCTGGCACCAAGGCTAACTACATATGGTGGGGAGAGGAATAATGTCATTAAATTACCAGCCAATCCTGAGACGATATATGTAAATAGGAGGGATTCTCCCCCGAATATCCTCTCATATTGTGTACCCAGTATCCATAGCCAGAACATGTTGAAGAGGAAATGTACTATACTTACATGCATGAACATGGATGATATTAGTTGCCACCACCAGCCGTATTCCCAGACCAGTAGGTTATACTGCCCAACTAGGGCCATTACCCTATCATCGATATATATGAAGTTTCCGCCGCTTAGGAATGTCTCTATTATATATCCGAGGGTGTTTATTGCAAGGAGGGTGTAGGTCATGGAAGGCGATGGTTTCTTAGGGGGGGCTATTCCTGAATACATTTATCGCTTCACCACACTATGATAAAATAACTATATGTCTAACCTCTTAATTGAATATGGAAATAGAGAGTTTATATTTTTCTATAGATATGTCTTAGGATACCCCTTCTCATCCCATCCTCTCAGGGTATAGTATGTTTTTAGCATCTTCTCCAGCTCCCCCCGAGTCACGGAATACTCCCTTCCATCCAGTGTCTTAACTGATTCATTTAGAAGCTTAGGCGGCAGCATATCATCCTTCTCTGGATCAATCCCAGCTTTTATGTTAAAGACTCGTATCATTGTTCTAACTTCATTTGCCGTTTCCCTAAGCTCTTCAACTGTCTTCTCAAATCCAGTAACATGTTTAAGCATCTCCCGAGTCAGGTCCCATTCATACAGCATACGTGCGAATCTACATACTATTAGGCTATCGTGGAGGGATAGGAGGTCTTCCCGATCCACAATATATTTTACTTTCTCCTCACTAGTATCATCAGCATCTATGACTCCCTTTATTTCATATGCATATGCCGTTGTTCTCAGATGCCCGCCTCCTCTTGTCCCAATCATATATGACAAGGCCATTCCCTTCAGCCTTCTAGGGTCATAACCGCTTAACGAGAGGCCTTTAACATGTACAGCAATATCCTCCAGCTTAAGCTTCTCCGCCATTATCTTGATGCCCTCGCCCATTAAATGGCCTATGCCTTCTCTCTGCACAATCTTCTCGAAAAGCCACAGGACACTTTCATAATCTCCAAAGTCTACCGGCCTATCGAGCTTAAGCCTACCTTTTTTGTATGCATAGATTACGAAGGAGATTATATTCCCAGTGTCAATCGTGTCAATACCATATCTATCACATAGTAAGTTTAATGCAATAAGTTTCTCATAGTCAGATATATCGGTGTTCCCTCCAAAGCTGAAGATGGTTTCATACTCTGGTCCTTTAGTCTCGAGGCCCTTAAAGACCCCGGATTTAACAGAGCTTATCTTTCCACAGGCAAATGGACAGTTATAGCATGCAATATTTCTATCATAGTATTCTGTGAGGAGAATATCAGGGTTAAGCTTATCAAATTTATCTGTCTGGCCATACTCCCAGTATCTAACTGGGAAGAACCCCATTTTCTGCCCAGCTATGAACGCAGCTGGAGTCCCGTATTTGCGGTATGAAGCTGCTCCAACAGTTGGGTCATTAGCGATTAGGGATGCCGCCTTCTTGACAAATGCCTTTAACCCATTTGGATCATGGACCTCAACCCTCTTCTCCCCTGGCTTCAATACAATGGCCTTTAGATTCTTACTTCCCATAACCGCTCCTCCACCGACCCTACCGGCTTTAGACTCTCTCTTTGACCTACCATATCCATGGCTTATCGCAGCATATCTAATTAGT
>JALTNJ010000071.1 GCA_027000765.1 Nitrososphaeria archaeon
TAAGCTTCTACTGTGAGGAGACGAATAGGACAATAAGGCTATCCCTCGTCTCAAATGAGTTGGAAAAGTATGTAGATGCCATTCTAGAGGCGGTATCCCAATCCATATGCCACTAAATACATGTATCATGATAATCCAATGTTGTTAGTGCATAATTTATATGGTTATCTAATGTTAGAATTAATTAAGGGGTAGAATGACGACTCTAAAGAAGATCATACAGTCCTTCAAGGAATTTCTCTTCGGAGCCTTCTACATGGACCTATATAGAGATTCGGCTAGAATGGCTAGGGAGTATAAGGACTTCATAAACCTCCTGCTCCTAGGTGAGTTCCTAGGCCTCCCCATATTATCGACGAGCATAACACTGAGGCTAATCCCATATCTATATGGGGATCTAGCTAATTGGAAGAGGCGGCAGCTGGCTGAGAGAGACGTAACGGATGAGGTTCCTGACATAATGTGAATTTTAAGCATCTTTGTATCTTATCTATGTCGTATTTAAAAGTGGATAAATATAACACTTTATTATGTTTAATTTTACAAATTATAATTGTTAAAAAAGTAAACTATAACTTGTATTTCATAAATAATATTTCTTTCAAATATAAAACTTATATTTTAGTTTTCATGAATTAATAAATTTGGTGTAATTTATGAGTGACATTCTAAGCACTCCTTCCCTGTGGGTTCTCGGTGCCTTAGTTGCCTATGCATTCACATACTTCGTCTATAGCAAGTGGGTGGATGAGAAGGTCTGGGAGGTCAGCGCCGACCGCACGACACCCGCTCACATGTATATGGATGGGGTGGAGTTCTTCCCAGTCAGTAAGAGCGTTCTATGGGGTTTCCAGTTCAAGAGTATCGCTGCGTTGGGTCCGATTCTAGGGCCTTTCATCGCGATATCATATGGATGGCTACCTGCTCTAGTATGGATCATCTTGGGTAACATGTTCATCGGGTGGGCGCATGACTACAGTAGTATAATGATCTCAGTCAGGAATGAGGGGCGGTCGATGGGACCGCTCGTATACCAGTATGTGGGGGGAGATAGGCCGAGGACAATTCTCCTAGGCTATCTACTATTCTATCTACTAATCATATCAGCCGTATTCATATACCTAATCGCATTATTCTGGAATGTCTTCCCAGGAACGTTCTTGGCGACGGTAATCGTATTTATCGCGGCATTGATAGTGGGGCAGATGCTATACAAGTATCAGATGAACGTCTATACAGTCACGATATTCGCCATAATAATGATTGCAATCGCTGTATGGGTGGGTGCAGCAGTACCATGGCCGCCTAAAGACTTCCTAGGCCCAGACTACACCATGTTGACATGGTCCCTCATACTAGCCGTATTCCTATTCTTCGCGGCCCTAGCTTCAATGCCGACCTTCATCACCCCGATGAACTTCATCAGTGCATTCCCCGCTATTGGAGGCGTAATCATACTGATTATAGGAGCGTTACTCACACCATTAACGGGTATAAGCCTAGGGCAGCCGTCTATAGGCAAATTTGATGTCTTGATCGGTAACATAGGGCCTGGGCCAATATTCCCAGTGTTATTCGTCTCAATAGCATGTGGAGCAGTATCAGGCTGGCATTCCCTAG
>JALTNJ010000072.1 GCA_027000765.1 Nitrososphaeria archaeon
TCGTCGCTATAATATGCATCGTCGAAGCCGCTAGATCAAAGGGCTATGCAATATCCTATAGAAGAATATTTGAGGTGGTTGAGAAGAAATACGGGGTAAAGACATATAGGAAGAAGTTGTTTAGAGGTCTCTTAACCCTATCCTCCCTTGGCATTGGAAAGACACAGATAGATCCAACCAGCCTAATCACAAGTATCATTGAGAGGATTGGGAGGGATGAGGAGGTCACTAGGAGGATTAGGGAGTCCCAGTGGGATAAGGAGGATTATGTCTCGAGACTACTTAAGACCGCGTTGGAGATATACAGTAGATATAGGAGGTTCTTTATGGGAAAGTCCTCCAAGACCATCGCAGCCCTACTGATATATTTATCTGACATCAGGCTCTCCCACGAGTATAGTAGGAAGCGTGTCCTGACCCAGAAGCTACTAAGCTCATTCACCGATGTAAGCAGCTATACGATTAGGGAGAGAGCCATAGAATTCTATAGATATACTGGAGACCCACTGTATAGGGTTAGGAGAAAGGGCGGGTGAAGACAACAAGCCTCTCACCATCTCTAAACACGATATAAAAGAAGGCTCCTTCATCACCTCTATATACCCCTACATCAACTATCGTAAAGCCATTATACTCGCTTAACGAGCTATTCAACGACTGGATATATCCCTGGAATACGTATCTAGGCTGCTCATCATACATTCTTTGGATAAGCATGGCCAGCTCACGGATTTCACCAAGCTCGTCGCTGAATCTACTCCTGCTACATAATGTGGAGACGACGACGTCAACTGAGACCACGATACATACCAGTATTAGGACAGTGATTATTATCGCTAATCCCCTTCTACCACCCAGCAATATAACTCACCTATACACTCATTCACCAAGATGGGATATCTAGCGAGATAACTTTTGGTCCCCGGTGCAGGGCCACCATATTCATAGACTATGGTGTCATTTAGAAGCACCATAACATATACATCTCCAGCCTCTAGCTCAGGATGCCTACCATTTAGAAACGCGTCCTGAACCTCTATGTATATCTCCAGTGGAGACAAATGCCCATCTACCATCTCGACGCCGGTGAAGGCAAAGCCTATGTTAATGGCTATAAGTATGGAGATTATAAGTGTACTGAATAGAAGCTCCTCCAGCCTATTCATAATAGGCACCTAACTAGCTTAACAAATATGGTTATTATGAGGATGGAGCAGGAGAGGTATAGGATGATTAGGAATATGCTTGTCACACCTAGGTCCTCTATCTCTTCAGACACTCTATAACCACCTCAGTCGCGTTAGACTGGTCAACATAAAATATGCAGAATCTGGAGCCATCCCTATACTCAACCATATAGCCATTCATCGAGTTACTAGGGGTATAGCTGGATAGTGCCTCGCGGAAGCCGTGCAGGGCGATGATGAGGATTAGGAGTATCATGAACATACCTATTAGATAGTTTAGGGACTTCACCATAGTCACCCCCCATTTATATGGAGAAGAAGTGTGAGTATGGTTATGGCTATGGCGGAGACCATTATCAAGTCGATCACCTTAGTCAATAGACTCTCTATTATACGCCTCATCCCAGCTAAGTATGTGATTATAAGAGTTA
>JALTNJ010000073.1 GCA_027000765.1 Nitrososphaeria archaeon
ATCTGACATAAATCCCTTCTTCTAAAGTTTTATTAGAGTTGGGTGAGAAGATTAAAAATATGGATATAAAGGATATTCAGAAGATGCAGAAGGAATTCGACCTCGAGTATTTTCCGAAATTCTGGGAACTAAATACCGTGGAGGACTTCATGAACTCCCTGAAACACGTTGCCATAGGATTGGCTGGAGAGGTAGGGGAATTCTCAAACCTCGTTAAGAAGCTTGACAGACGCATTATGAACCTAGGGGGAGAAGTTAACGAGGAGTATCTGAAGAAGCTTAGGAATGAGGTTACTGATATATTCATCTACGTCCTCATAGCAGCCAACCTACTTGAAATGAATCTGGACGATGCCTTCCTCAAGAAACTTAAGTATAATAGAGAGAGGTTCCAAGAGTTTAGGGACAATGGATAGAAACTTAGAATGTGTATTGGTGTGCATATAGATGTGCTCGTCAATAAATATATATCGAATTGGGGTGGATGAAGCCGATAGGTTCAGCCTTCTAGTGAAGACCATGTGGAGAGAAGCCAAAGAAACAGGGAGCCTCCTCGGGTGGTCAGGGGCCACGGATGAGATTATAGAGGAGCTTACTAGTAAGGATGTAGTCCAAGAAATCTTATCTCAGAATATGGTTTATGTAGCAGAGATAGAGGGGAATCTTGTAGGCTTCGCGGCGTTGAGATTTTTAAGTGGTGAGGAAGGGGAGGTAGCTGGTATAATGGTTATGGAGAGACACACTGGTAAAGGGATCGGCAGTAAACTATTTAGGAATGTGTTGGAGGCCGCTAGGAAAGCTGGTTTATCAAGGCTTATAGTAAAGACTGAGAAAGATAATCATAGGGCAATCTCCTTCTATAAGAAGATGGGATTTAAATTGATTGGGGAATCGGTTGAAAAGACCTCTGGTACAGAAGTAGATATAGTAATACTCTCAATGAATCTATAGGAACTACATAAAAAATTTTAATTATTAGATATTGGGAAAGCATCCTCTACTGGTTCTCTTTGCCACTTAACTTATGTGACAATAATACTTCAGTGCCGTTGATGCTGTGTTTGTATTTGTTCATTATATTCTCTTCATAGATTCTTTTTTCAATAATTATATTAAGGGTATCATATCTTTCCTTAGCCATTGAGAAAATACATCTGAATATATCTCTTAATCTCTCTATATATTTTGCCCAAAGAACTAGTCTAGCCATTTTATTATTGATCGGGTCACGGCTTAGTATAAATATGAAGTCTAGATCAGGAATATATCCTCCGTATCTATTAATAATCGATTCGATAATCTTATCGCGGAACACATTATATTTCAAATATGCTATTTCTGAGACATATATCCTTGGTGTTAAAAACCACATTTTCTTAATCTCCTCACCTGTATAGGGTTCTATGCTATATTCTTGCCCATGCTCCTCATCAACCGAGTTAAGTTCTACTGTGATGTTGATAATATTATATAGAGTGTCTCTAAATCCACATCTATGATAGAATCCTACAGCTTCTTTAGCCGGCCATACACATATTAGTCTGCAGCCCTTTTCTCTGGCTATTTCGATAGCCGAGTTAACCAACTTCTTTCCTATTCCTTT
>JALTNJ010000074.1 GCA_027000765.1 Nitrososphaeria archaeon
ATAAAGGTTTTCACTCAGTATGTTTCAGAAGAGCGGATTAGAGAGAGTCTTTTGGAAGTGTATGCCGTGTCCAGTAATAGAAAGTTAACAGAGAGTAGAATCCTAGGGTTATGGGGCCGCGGGAGGGACTTGAACCCTCGACCTCTCGGTCCACAGCCGAGCGCTCTGCCAAGCTGAGCTACCGCGGCCATGTGCCGTGATACAGTCAAGATGTATATTTAGAATTCCCTTATTAATAAAAATTCTTTTCTCTACCTATCCTATAGATTCTATATAGTTTACTAAAGTTTAATTAGGATTTCCAAATCCTAATTTATCTAGAATTCCTGGTGACTAAGGGCCCGTGGTGTAGTGGTAGCACGCCGCGCTCGCAACGCGGAGGTCCCGGGTTCAATTCCCGGCGGGTCCACCATCAGTACAACTATATTTCTCTTTTGGAGGCTTCCCAGAATACGTCTCCAACGTGATGTAGATTCTCTATTACCTTTCCTCTCTCCATCTCCTCGAGGCTTTTTGAGTCAACTAGGGTCCTACCTATCATAATGGGGGTATCATATTTCTCCACATGTACGACAACGATATCCCCCTTATTAAACTCTTCCCACCCGACTATCCCTGGACGCATGACATCTGCACCGTTTGTAAGATACTTTACAGCACCGGTGTCGACAACAACCTTCTTTAATCCCTGGAATCTCCCGAGGCTACCGATGAACGGTAGATACTCCCCACCTGCATATATTATCGTAGGCTCATCATCCACGTATATCAATTCTCCTTTCTTTGTAACGATGGACTTCACATTCTTAGTCTTTGGAAGCTGGGGATCAATCCCTTTTTTCCTAAGAGAGTCTATGATCATCTTATAGTTTTTCTTACTTATCTGCCTGATCTTCATATTCTTCATCCTATTAAACTGGAAAACACTGTATAATAATTTGTTGGTGTATTGAACGTTTAAAAATTATTTTTTCCACTTAGCTCTAAGAGGGAAGAAAAGTATATATATTATTTCATGGAAAAATAAAGTAGTTGTAGACGTAAATCTGGGGCAAATGGGGCCGTAGCTCAGCTCGGGAGAGCGCCCGGCTGAAGAAAAATTTTTGGAGACCGGGAAGTCCTGGGTTCAAGTCCCAGCGGCCCCACCAACTAATTAAATATCCTTGTTTTAACCCATTCCGTTTTGGAAATTTTCAACTTAATATGAGGATCCCGTCATTATTTATTCTTGGTTAACATTGTTTTGACAGGTGTATGTCATATGGAGGATCATGAGCATCATGCTCATCATGAACATAAGCATGAGCATGGTGATGTACATAAGGGGCATGAAATGCCTATGGAGGAACATAAGGGACACGCGTCTATGGAGCATCATCGTATGATGATAAAAGACTATAGAAAACGATTTATAATCTCTACTATACTGACGGTTCCAATACTATTGCTGGATCCCATTATCCAGGGGTTACTAGGCTATTCAATCGTAGTGCCAGGGCAGAAATATATCCTGTTTCTAATGGCCTCAATAGTATACTTCTACGGAGGCCTCCCATTTCTAAAGGGGTTTGTAAATGAGCTTAAGAAGAGAACACC
>JALTNJ010000075.1 GCA_027000765.1 Nitrososphaeria archaeon
TTGTAAATGTATCTAGAGTAATTTATGTATTTATTGGCTAAATGGAATTGTTCATTAGAAAGTCTTGGGAGGATGTCATATGCATAGTTGGGAGTGTATTATGGAGGGGATCTATGTAAGGGGTGATAAAGATGTATATCGACCTGGGGAAGACTCCCTACTCCTCCTATCCCATATTATACGCACAGATCTGCCGGATATGGATTTATATATAGACTTTGGATGTGGAAGTGGGATACAGGCTATCGGACTGGGTAGGAGGAGGCTATATACATTAGCCCTAGATATCAATATCCACGCGTCAAAAGCATGTGTTGAAAACTCTACTAGAAACGGGGTTGACGGATATATTGATGTGATGACTACACCCAGATACCTTGATATGCTTAGGGAAGACTTGTCAATCCTAGTTGTATGCAACCCGCCTTATCTGCCAGTGGATCAGGATGATGGTGAATCCATTGCGTGGGCTGGAGGCGAGGGAGGCCTGGAAACAGTTATCTCACTAATCAACTCACTATCTAGGTTTAGACATGTTGAGGCCTATATCGTGCTCTCCTCATATACAGATCTATCTAGGTTTAAAGAGGTATGTGTCCTCGCTGGATTTAGGATAAGGGAGGTGGATAAACTAATATTTCCAGGTGAACATCTATTTTTATTTCAATTGACTAAATGAGGCGGTGAAATGAGTTTGGACGTCGCCATCCTAGGTGGAGCAGGTTTAGTAGGCCAGGTCTTTATTAAGATGCTTGATGACCATCCAACGTTTAGAGTGAAGGTGGTAACCGGGTCTAGATCCGCCGGAAAAATCTATGGTAGACATGTTGAGTGGAAGATATGGGGGGATATGCCTGAATACATTAGGGACATGGAGATTGCTCCCACGGAATACCGTTATCTTAAAGATGTTGACCTAATATTCTCAGCTCTCCCATCGGAGGAGGCTAAGAAGATCGAGTCCTACCTAGCTTCTAGGGGGATGAAGGTAATTAGCAATGCATCTACCCATAGACTTGATCCAGATGTGCCTCTTATCGTACCCGAGGTAAACGCCAGCCATTTAGAAGCGGTGATAGAGGGATATAAAGAAGGTTTTATCGTCACCAATCCCAACTGTAGCACAATAATATTATCTCTATTCCTCAAACCCATATACGATGAATATGGTTTGGAGGAGGTTCATGTAGTTACTATGCAGGCAGTGTCTGGAGCAGGTTATCCCGGTAACCCGAGTATGGATATCATGGGAAACGTCCTCCCATTTATCCCAAGGGAGGAGGAGAAGCTTGAGAGGGAGACTCTAAAGATCTTTGGAGAGTATAGAGATGGCGTTTTCACCAATGCAGTTTTCCATGTGAAGGCTCAGGCGAATAGAGTACCGGTCATATATGGACATACGGAGAGCATCCTGCTTAAGACGAGTAAAAATGTGGAGAACCTGGAGGAGCTCAGGGAGACTCTATCAAGTTTCCGTGGCCCTCCTCAGGAGATGGGGCTCTACACGGCTCCTGAAAAGCCTATTCACGTGGTGGACGGCCCAAGGCCTCAGCCACGTTTCGACGCGTTTAGGGAGAAGGGCATGGCGGTGACGGT
>JALTNJ010000076.1 GCA_027000765.1 Nitrososphaeria archaeon
GGAGAAACTCCTGAATCCATCGATATACGCAATAGACTCACTATTATTTAGGATAACAGCAATATATTCACCTGGGTCTACACCCATCTCACTCAATATAGTTGATTTATCCAATGCCTCAGAAAGCCTCTGATTAACTAGATCGACAACTGGACAACCTATTAGCTTAATATACCTAGGGTCGATTCCCTCTGCCAGGAGGTATCTGGAGTTCTGGGGGGTATATGTGGCGTGGAATGGTATGACGTGATCGGTTACCTGCCTCAAGACCTCCTTCTCATCACTATGATTGTAGGTCCTATGCCCTGATCCAATGTGTAGGACTGGGATCCCCATCAATTTGGAGGCTATAGCCACCCTCATAAGGAAATCGCTGTAGCCTGAGAACATCACGAGATCAATCTTATTCTTCTCAAACATGTTTATGAGGTAGTCAATCGACTCCCTCTCACCCATTCCATAGTCCAGGACATCCTCAGGCTTATTATAGTTTAGGGAGACGTATTGGACGCCCTTTTCAAACCATCCCGATTCCTCCAGAATATCAAATATAAAGATCCTATGCCCCTTCCTGATGAGAAGTTGATATATGGATGAGAGCATTACAATATGCTCCCTCTTAGATAAGAACATCGCTATCCTCATTCCATACCATCCCACTTACACGTCATCATAGCATCAATAGACTATTATATTGTTAATAAGGGTTTTAGACAGGTATAAAATAACTGTGGTACTATACTAAATTTGGATATAAGATGTCTAAAAATATTTATAAAGAGAATATAGGTAACAAATTGTAGTGATGATGACATGAAGAACATAAGGGTCTATTCTAAAGACATTAAATACAGATGCTTGAGATGTGGAGCTGTATCCACAGCCGAAGAAATATCTGAAATGAGTTACTTCTCATGCCCTAAATGTGGGTTCATGATTCTTGAGAAAGTCAGGAAGGATGTCTCGAGAGAGGTTCTAGCAAGGTAGTGGAGACAATAACTTCTCTATAATAAGGACATCCAAGTTATGTATAAAATCCTTAAGCCCTGAAATCGGGATAATACCCACACCATTATAAAAGATATTTCTGCCCCGTCTCATCACGACGACGAGGGGATATATCCTATATCCACGGAACTCGCTACGGTTACATAGATAGGATAAACGCTCAACCTGCTTCTCAACGACATTCCTAACCATTGATCTGGTTAGTCTCTTATCCCAGTTCTTACAGTCAACACCTATTAATACCTCCCCTCTCCTAGCGAGGACATCGATCTCCCTCCTTGGACGCCGTATCCTATAGTTATAATCCACTTTAAACCCATTCTCAACAAAATACCTGCCAACTAGATACTCGAAATCCCTCCAATCCATGGCTTCAGCAACCTTCTCCGGAGACTCTCCCCTAGATAAAAGCTCCTGAATGATGTCTATCCTAAAATCCAGGTCTTCCAACGATTCCTTAAATAAGTCATAAACCTCTTGGAAGAGGGTCTTTGGAAGGAGGTATTTTTCACAGGCCTCTTCAACACTTGATTTATGTGTATATAGTAGACAGAGGAGGTAGGATATGGAGAGTCTAGATAGAG
>JALTNJ010000077.1 GCA_027000765.1 Nitrososphaeria archaeon
CGGGGGTTAAGGCGGTTAAGGATATCTTGAAGGGTGGTGGTAAGGGAGACTCACGGTACGCTAGGTTTGGAGGACGCTTCTCAGGGGAGATTGAGTCGATCAAGGAGGTGTTTCTAGAGGTTGTCAAGGAAGCATGGAGGATTTAGAGAGCGGGAGGAGTATTGGAGCCGTAAGTGGATGGAGAACAAGGTTTTTGAAGCCGATCCAGATGAGGATGGGAAAAAGTTCTTCATAACATTTCCATTCCCATATATGAATGGATCCCTGCACTTGGGACATGCCTATACATCAGGTAGGCTCGACGTCATAGCTAGATATATGCGTATGAAGGGCTATAACGTCCTATTTCCATGGGCATGGCACTGGACTGGAGAAGCAGTTATGGGAGTCGTACATAGGCTGGAGCAGGGTGATGAAGGGCTTATAAAAAGGTTGATTGAGTTAGATGGTGTCGAGCCCGAGGCTATAAAGAGTTTCTTGGATCCAGTATACCTAGTTAAATACTTCACGAAGCAGGGTAAGGAGGATATAATTAGATATGGTTTATCCATAGACTGGAGGAGGGAGTTTCATACAACTGACTTACATCCACTCTATACCAAGTTTGTTGAGTGGCAGATAAGGACATTACATTCAAAGGGATTAATTATACAAGGTCCTCACCCAGTTGTATGGTGTCCTAGGGATGAGAGTCCAACCGGTGACCATGATCGGCTTAAGGGTGAGGGCATCCGTCCCGAGGAATATACCCTCATAAAATTTGAGATGGATGACGGTGTCTTCCTAGTAGCAGGTACATTTAGGCCGGAAACTATTTTCGGAGCCACGAATGTATGGGTGAAGGAGGACGCTATATACGTATTGGCGGATGTAGACGGTGAGAAGTGGATTATAAGTGAGTATGCCGCTGAGAAACTCAGTCATCAACTTAGGAAGGTTAAGGTTATCAAGAGGCTTAAAGGAGCTGATCTAATCGGTGAATATGCAGTCGCACCATATGTAAACCGACGTATCCCTGTATTGCCAGCTAAGTTTATAGACCCCTCTATCGCAACGGGTGTGGTATATAGTGTACCAGCCCACGCTCCATATGACCTACTAGCACTTAGAGACCTCAAAACATCTCTAGAACCTTCTGATCCTCTATATAATATTGTCAAGGATATCGAGCCGATTTCAATTATTAAGGTAGAAGGCTTCGGCGAATACCCGGCAGTTGAGGCGGTTGACAAGACCGGTGCCTCTAACCAGCTGGATTATGAGAAGGCTGATGAAGCCACTCACCTAGTGTATAGTAGGGAGTATCATAGTGGTGTAATGAAGGATAACTGTATGGATCTCGCGGGAATGCCTGTTAAAGAGGCTAAGGAGGAGATCCGTGAGCGTCTAAAGGCGATTAACAGGGCGGATATGATGTATGACCTCCCTGAGGAGGTTGTCTGTAGATGTGGTACACGTACCATTGTTAAGATCATTGAGGACCAGTGGAGCCTTAAATACTCTGACCCGGAGTGGAAGAAACTTGCTAAGGATGCAGTGGATCAGATGGCTTTCTATCCACCTGAGCTGAGGAAGCTATTC
>JALTNJ010000078.1 GCA_027000765.1 Nitrososphaeria archaeon
ATCCTCTTCGCTTTTGCCGCCGCAGCCATACCCGCTGCAGACCCGCCTACCACAACAACCTTCATCATCCTCACCAAAAACATCAATTATCAATAGGGGGGAAATAAAGGACTGTAGATATATTATTCTAGAAAATATAAACACTGTTATATTTTTCACTTAGGTAAGTATCAGATTAGAGTTTCTAGCAATAACATGGCAGCAAATCCTATAATTAACCCTATCGTGGCAATGTCTTCGTTCCCATGTCTAAAAGTCTCAGGTATCACTTCATGGCTAACTACAAAAATCATCGAGCCGGCGGCGAACCCCAGAATAACTGGTAGTAGTGCTAATGAGGCTGATGTTATAAAAACAGGTATTATAGCCATCAATGGCTCTGATACCCCACTCAGGAACCCGATTCCCATAGCCTTCTTAATATCCTTCCCTATCCCAACTAGGGGTAAGGCGACTACCATGCCCTCTGGAATATCCTGTATCCCGATCGCTAAAGCTGTTAATACACCATCTCTTATGCTATATGATATACTAGCGCCTACAGCAAGCCCCTCTGGAAAGTTGTGGATCATCATTGCTATTATAATCATCCAGACGGCCTTCTCCCTTCCAATAGATACTTCAGACATCTCCCTCTCCCTCGTCAGATGTTGATGAGGCATCGTCTTTTCAATTATCAATACTGTGAACGCCCCTAGTATGAAGCCAGTTAAAACATTTACCACACTACCCATCTCTATACCGGGGATCAATAGACTTGTAAATGATGTTACAATCATTATACCTGCTGAGAATCCCAGGCCTACATCAATTAGTCCTTGAGTCACCCTTTTCCCAAGTACCGCTGGTAATGTGCCTATGAACGTAAGTATTAGGCAGATGCTTCCAGCTAAGAATGCAGCTATATAGAGGTTCCCCATACTGATAGTTTCAATGGATTTTATTAGCCACTCTACAACCATAATATGAGACCTCATTACACTCTAAGTTAAAAATCCAGTAGTATCTAAAGATAAAAAAGATAACAAGCTTATGAAGATGTAGCTATTAAAAGAAGAAAAAATTAGGTGGGGTGTTTATTTACCCTTGAATTTAGGCTTTCGCTTCTCCATGAAGGCTGTTACTCCCTCTATAACGTCTTCAGTGCTGAATGTAAGTCCGAAGAACGCGGACTCCAGCGCCTCACCATGCCATAAGTCAGTTTCCATACCGAACTGTATAGAATACTTTGCTGCCAATAGGGCTAGAGGCGGTTTCTCTGCAAGTTTCAACGCGAACTTCCTAACCTCATCTTCAAGCTTCTCTGGTGGGACAACTCTATCTACAAGACCTATCTTCAATGCCTCTGAAGCCGGGATCATGTCACCAGTGTATATAAGTTCCTTCGCCTTTGAAAGTCCGACGAGCCTAGGCATTCTCTGTGTTCCTGCTGCCCCGGGTATAATACCGAGGTTTATCTCAGGCTGCCCTAGCATAGCTAGTTCAGATGCGAATCTAAAGTCACCGCTCATAGCCAGCTCCATTCCACCACCGAGTGTGAATCCGTTGAGCATCATTATAACAGGTTTTGTATAATATTCAATCTTGTTTGTAATCTCCTGGAACCTCCTTGAGTATATGGCTGCCTTAAATGGTGTTATTCCCATGAATGCAGTTACATCTGCTCCTGCGCTAAATGCCCTGCCTGAGCCTGTTATAACTACAACCCTTATCTTGTCATCTTCTTCCAACTCATCCATTACATTGCTAAGCTCCTTAAGCAAGTCTATTGACAAGGCATTGAGCTTCCTAGGCCTGTTGAGAACCACCCACGCAATCGGCGGCTCATACCTTACAATGAGGTTCTTCAGCTTCTTCTCCTCTACCTTAGGATACTTATAGAACCCTTCTCCAGTCTTCCTACCTAACTTTCCTTCCTCCACCATCTTCTTCAGCAGGGGATCTGGTGTATATTCCTTCCATCCTGTCTCTTTCTGCATACGTTCTAGGGTCTCTACAACCCTGTCAATACCATAGTCATCTGCATACTTTAGAATACCCTTTGGATATCCTAGGCCTAGTTCAGTCGCCTTATCAATGTCGTCTCTAGTCCCTATTCCCTCCCTCAATAGCCAAGCAGCCTCGTTTATAGCTGGTGCAATGAGCTCCACCTCATCTACTTTCTCACCGGCATCCTTAGGTATATTTGGTCTAGAGTATTTTCCAGGCTGTGGATACTGGTAAAATCCTTTTCCTGTCTTGACACCATATTCCCCGGCTTTATACTTCTCTTCGAATAATGGGCAGGGTGTGATATCGGTTCCCCTCTCCATAATTGCCTTAGCGACTAGATACATGACATCTACTCCAGAGTAGTCTGACAACTCGAATGCCCCCATTGGGAAGCCGAGTTTATATTTAACTGCTGAGTCCACCTCCTCTACAGTGGCTTTTTTGTTTGCAACCATCCAGCATGCTGCACTTAGGAACCTCATCAGTATCCTGTTTACAATAAATCCTGGGACGTCTTTATTGACCATAACCGGCTGTTTACCGAATTTCTTTGCAAGTTCATATGTGATCCTAGCTGTGAGGTCGGATGTCTTGTCTCCCTTTATAATCTCGACCAGCGGCATCAATGGCGGTGGGTTAAAGAAATGCATTCCAACAACTTTATCAGGCCTATTAGTGGCTGTGGCTATCTCCGTAATTGGGAGGCTACTGGTGTTCGTTGCCAATATTGCATGTTCAGGTGTAAGCTTATCCAGCTTGGCAAATATCTCTTTCTTCAAGTCAATCTTCTCAGGGACTGCCTCGATGACAAAGTCTGC
Source organism: Nitrososphaeria archaeon (assembly GCA_027000765.1). GTDB lineage: Archaea > Thermoproteota > Nitrososphaeria > Geothermarchaeales > JDFR-13 > Geothermarchaeum. Next base: position 2,811 of record JALTNJ010000078.1, read on the forward strand.
GCCTCTAACTACCTCCTCGAAATCAAGGCTCGTATGTATCCTAGACATCACTGTTTCAACATCTTCCCTCACTGTCCCCTTTGAAGCTAGTTTGCTGACGCTCCACCTTATCTTTTCCATAGCGTTCTTCAGAAACTCGTCTTTAATATCGTATATCCATACCTCGTATCCTGCTATAGCGGCAACCTCAGCTATTCCATGCCCCATTGTTCCAGCGCCGATAACCGCTATCTTCTTTATTGTCTCTACACTCGACATATCTCTTCACCGTCTTATCTAATTTATCTAATTAGGACGTCTATTCCCAATGTCTTCTTCAACAGCTGTCTTATTGTTGTAAGCCTCTGGATATCATTTGTACCCTCATAGATCGTTGTTATAACAGCATCCCTGAGATAGTGCTCTACACCTGTCTCCTTATCCACGCCGACGCCACCGTGTATCTTTATAGCCAGGTTAGCCACACGCTCAGCAACTTCAGTTGCAAATGTCTTAGCCATAGAAGCTGCGAATACAGCCTCCTCCCTACCCTGATCGGCTAGGGTAGCTGCCCAATATGTTAGGAGTCTCGCAGCCTGTATCTCAGTCAGCATATCAGCTAATTTAAAGCTAACTCCCTCAAACGCTATGATCTGGCGTCCAAAGGCAGTTCTCTGTAGTGAATAGTTAAACGCTTTCTCAAAGGCTCCCTGAGCTATTCCAACTGCCTGTGCAGCGATACCTACTCTACTATGGTCATACGTATCAAGGAGTATCTTGAAGCCCTCATCCTTCGGAGGTATTATGTTCTCCTCAGGAACCTCTACATTGTCAAGTATTACCTCGCTTGGATGTTCTCCAGTTAATCCCATGACATCAAACCTAGAACCAACTTCAACTCCTGGCCAATCTCTCTCTACTATGAATACTGTTATTCCCCACCATCTCTTCCTCTTGTCAGGTGGTGGATTCGTCCTTGCGGATACAACGAAATACTTGGCTTTATCTGCTCCTGTAATGAATATCTTCCTGCCGTTTATAATGTATTTATCTCCTTTCTTCTCAGCTGTTGTCTGTATACCCGCTACGTCGCTACCAGCAGCTGGCTCTGTACTTGCATGTGCAGCAAATACTTCTCCCCTGGCTACTGGCGGGATATACTTCTTCTTCTGCTCCTCAGTACCATATCTCAATACTGGATATGTAAAAAGACCGTTTACTAATAGGCCTGTTCCATATGCTGGCAGGGCCCTGGACAACTCCTCCATGAGTATGGCGGTCAATAGGGTTCCACCGCCCTGTCCATCGTATTCCTCAGGTATTCCAACCCCTGTAAAGCCCATCTCAACACCCTTCTGTATCAAGTCCTCAGGTATCTCACCGCTCTTCTCTACTTCAACTACTCTCGGCATAACTTCGTTGTCAACGAACTGTCTAACCGTCTTCCTGAAAAGCTCTTCCTCATCTGTTAAGGTTATGGAGAAATCCTTAATGTTCCCAAATGGAAATACCATCTTCTACAACACCTCAGATATACTATAATAAGTATCTATAATAAATTAATTGATTAGTTTATAATTTATTTACTAAAATGATAGAAAATGTTTTAAAATGCATATATAAATATTTTTAAAAATATCCTCGTGAAACAAATTATTAGAATAATATTTGGAATTATTCTAAAACCCTGTAAATTATAAAAGTTGTTAATAAAGAAAGAAAAGGAAGCAAGTTATTTATTCTACTGGAACCCATTCATAAGTATAGTAGTTCTCCGGCTCCCTCTTAACTATCTCTAGCTTAAGCTTCATCCCTATCTTCAGCTTACTAGGATCCTTCTCCCTAATCCATGCGGTGACGTTAACCCCTTCTGGAAGCCTTGCGATGCCAACTATATAGTCATCGTAGTGTGCAAATGAGTATGGCTTGACGTTTATCTGGGTAAATGTAAGTAATGTACCTTCTTTAGAGAGCTCTATCCATTCAACCTCGCTATCCATACATTTTGGACAGTCCTTTTGAGGTGGGAAAAACACTTCTCCACATTTCTTGCATTTAGTGCCAAGTAGCTTACCATCAGCTAGGGCGTTGAAAAACTCCTTTATCTTATCGATGCTGATAATGAATTTGAGCGTGACCTCACGCTGATCCACCCATAGAGCCTGTCCAGTCTTCATATCTGGTACCATTGGGAGCCCCATACTCTTCTTCATACTCTCTACAAAACTATAGAATTGCTTCATCTGCTCCTCCATCATATCCTTCTGAGTCTTCTTTCCCTCACTCACTTCCATTCACCTCCTCGGCTTAGATAAGGATAATATCGTTATGTACGCATAGTGCCCTGTTCCACCTATATTATGTGCTAGTGCATAACCATTTTTAATGGGAGCCTGCCTATCTTTCTCAACTTTATTCCTCAATTGATTAGTTAACTCAGCTATCATACCTTCACCTGTGGCTCCAATGGGATGTCCCTTAGCTTTTAACCCACCACTTAAGTTCACTGGTATCTTACCACCAATATATGTCTGCTCCTCCCTAACTAGTTTAACACCTTCTCCTCTCTTGGCAAATCTCAGGTCTTCATAGGCTAGGATCTCAGCTATTGTGAAGCAGTCGTGTACCTCTGCAACATCAATAACTTTAGTTGGGTCATCCATATCGATGCCCGCTTTCTTATAGGCTAGCTCAGCTGCTAGGGTACCCGCCTCTAGGCTTGTAAATGTAGTCCTTTTACTCAGGTTAGATGTTCCAGTTGCATGTCCAATCCCAGCTATCCATACCGGTGTATCAGTCAGTTCCTTAGCCACCTTCTCATTAGCAACTATAACTGCAGTGGCACCATCTGTAATTGGGGAGCAGTCGAAGAGTTTAAGGGGCCATGCAATATATCTGGAGGCCATGCATTTCTCAACAGTTATCTCTTTCTGGAACTGCGCCTTAGGGTTTCTAGCCCCATAGTAATGGCTCTTCACAGCCACTTTACATAAGTCTTCCTCTGTAGCACCATATTTATCCATATATGCAGTAGCGTATAACGCATAGTACCCTGGGAATGTTAGTCCAAAGTTATGAAACTCCCAGAAATAGTTCCCAGCCCTACCGATGAACTCTACAACCGTAGGTGTAGGCGACTCATTCATCTTCTCTATACCAACCGCCATCGCAATATCGACGTGTCCTGAGGCCACAATGTCATGGGCAAGTTTCACAGCTGCACTTCCTGATGCACATGCAGCCTCGACCCTAACGGTTCCTTTAGGGGCCAATCCACTGTATTCAGCTATGACTACCGCTGGTAGAGGCTCACTGCTCCATCCCCCAGCATTGCTTACCACGACATATTCTATATCCTTCTGCTCTAAACCCGCGTCCATCAAGGCCTGTTTAATTGCCTCCCACGCTAGTTCCGGCATGTTTACATCGTTTCTAACGCCGAACTTCGTATGTCCAACACCGACTATCGCGACATTTTCACCCATTATATTTACACCCCGAGAAATTATTAACACAGTTTTCTCAAATGCAAATTAAATATTAGTTAAAAGTGGTTTTTAACCAATTAAATATATTTCACGCTTTTTTGAAAACACATATAATTAAATTAGAACATCTATTCAGCGTAGTTTGTCCAATTATTTATACTTTATATGTATTATTTCAATTAAATCAGTCTATCAATATCTATTTTATTGTAAGGTGATTATAGATGGTTGAAGAGATTGCCAAGAAATTTATGGAAGTCTATGAGAAGGCTAAGGAGAAGATGGGAGATGAGATGGCTACATGGAACAAGGTCTTTCAGTTCGAGATAACAGGTATGGATCCGTTCTATATCGAGTTCAAAGGCGGAGAGCTAAAGTTTGAAAGCGGTAAGCATCCAAGTCCCTTGGCGACGCTGATGATGGAGAAAGATGTCTTGATGAAGATCCTAAATGGCGAGCTTGATGCTATGGCCGCCTTTATGAGGGGCATGATGAAGATCACAGGAAACGTTATGGAGACTGTAAACCTTAGGA
>JALTNJ010000079.1 GCA_027000765.1 Nitrososphaeria archaeon
CATGTTAGGGAGACATGGAGTTACTACGAGGGTGCTGAGGATAGTTTTATAAATGTTTGGATAAAGGGGCATCTCCTACATAGATACTTTGATAATGGCTTGGTTGAGATAGAGGTCTCAAGTGACAATAGATATGCATATGCCAAGTACGAGTATGGGAGGAGGAAGACCCGGCTATATGCATATACCACTCATGAATAGCCCTTATTCATTAGATAATTTGATATCAGAGTTGAGAACCTCTCCAGAGGCTTCCTCGCCTCGAGAATCCGGTCCTCTTTACATAGGGAGATATATCCCTCTTTTGTGTATAGTATGTGGTCGGCATATATCGTCCTAATCTCCTTAAGCAGCCCCTTCTCCGCCCTATACTCCATAGAGTATTGGATCACGTGTATTCCATGGTAGTCTCCCGGTTCAATTCTCTTCCTCCTCCCATCAATTGTATAGACATATCTATTATCTACAACCCTAACCTTGAGCCAATGATGCCCTGTAAGCTTATATTCAGTCAGCTCGGGGTTTTCATCTATAACCCTAATCCTCTTTTTAGACTGCTCAGGAATACCGTGTCTAAGACTGGTCCTAAACTTATATCCAACCTGCCCAAGGTATTTTTCAACGATGCCAGCAACCTCCTCAAGTCTCTCCCTGAATGTCCGTCCATCCTCAGCTATTCCATTTACGCCGTTTGTAACAGCTTCCCACCTCAATCTACTCAGGTTTCTACGGGGCTTCAGCTTCCTATTCCTCCTATACCTCACTATTCCATCCATTATAATCCCGAGGATAAGGAGAACCGTGTCATGCAGATAATCTATATCCAGCTGATTATCTATGAACCTCGCCTCTATCCTAGTGGTCTCAGGATCTTTAAACATATCCTCCAATATATTTGTAACAGGCCCTCTTATAGCGAGGTCGACGAGCCTATCTCCCTCTGGATTCACCTCTATCCTGCGGATATATCTCCTTATCTTCTCAAAGACCACTCCATATCTAAATCTGCTCCTGACTGCAGGGGGAATCACACGGACGGGTCTAACTACTATCTGGCTATATGGCGTCTCCTTCAAAACCTTGCTATACATAAGCCTATTAGACGCATATCCAGTGTATACACCGTTCATCATAGGTGTATTTGCTGTTATGGCTATCAACTCTGGAAGATGGTTCCTCAAGTGGTTCGCGACGTAGTTCAGCATATTTAATGGAGGCGTCTGCATACCCTCTTCTTTAAACGAGATGTTTATATGGGTGCCATTTATTGGTAGGGGAGTGCTCTGTATCGGATGCATACTTAGATAACCTAGTATAAGACCGTTTTCCTCAGCGTTCTGCCCCAGTATCTCACGGCTAAACCTAATCGTCTCTAGTAACTCTGATAATGGGAGTGGCCTCGTAACGTATTCTATTTGAGTAGGGCTAGGTTCCCACTGTAGCCCCATCAGCCTCCTCCTAATATCCATTAGAAAATCTTTGTCATCCCTCAGCTTCTTCAATAGACTCTCGGCCACCCTATATGCATGTGGAGTTAGGAATCCCTCGTC
>JALTNJ010000080.1 GCA_027000765.1 Nitrososphaeria archaeon
CCTTTAAGCATTTTTTCTTTTTATTCCGGAAGGCACCCGAAAATCGCAACGCCAATCAAACGTAACAAGTCTTTTTGGTGTTGACGGCTTTTACCGTTTGCTTCCGGGGCTTCCCGACTTTGGCGCTCACTACGTTTAAGCCAGACGCACATTAATCAGCGCCGGCCCGATCACATTTTAGTCATTCGCTTTTTCAAGCCCTTTATTGTAAAATTTGAACTTAAAAACACGACCGGTCAGGCTTTTTTCAAATTGTACATGGCCAAATAGGACACATAGGCAATTGCGAGCAACGGGACAAAAAATCCGCTTAAAATCGAGGCGCTTAAATCCTGAACCATGCCCATAATTGGCGGTAAAATGGCACCGCCCACAATGGCCATAATCATCAAACCGGAAAGTTCATTGGTTTTTTCCGGCATATGATCAATGGTAATGGAAAAGATCAAGGGGAAAATAGTGGCAAAAGACAGGCCGATCAGAATCACGGCCACAACAGCCAGGGCTTCATTACCCAACAAGAGCAAAAGAATGGACACAACAGCGATCAAACTGGTGGTAATGAAAAACGGTTTGGGTTTAATCCAGGTTAATAAAACGCCGCCTAAAAACCGGCCCACCATTAAAGCAGTAAAAAACAGGCCTGTTCCCAAAAGGCCTAATTTTTGAATATTGATGCCGAACTGATCTTTCAAATAAAGCGGAATGCCGGAGCTCATGCTTACCTCGGCTCCCACATAAACAAAAATAGCCAGCACCATTAACAACACGTAATTGTTTTTAAGCAAAGAGAGGCATGATTTTAATGTGGCCGGTTTGGCATTGTCGTGTATTTTTTCTTCCACTTTTAAAGTGGAAACCCAGATTAAAGTAATGAGAACAATGATGCTGTAAATGGGAAACACAATTTTCCAATCCGCATTCCAGTAGCGGGCGGCCAGTACTGGTAAAACCGGACCGCTTAAAGAGCCAATGGCCTTTACAAATTGTCCCAGGCTTAAATTTCTTGAATACTTGCCTTCTTCAGAGACATCGCGCATGATGGGATTACCGGCCACCTGTAAAATGGTTGCACCGGCGCCTAAAAACAACACGGCCAAAAGCAACAATGCAAATGTTTGCATGCTGATTATTGGCAGTACCAGGCCGATCAATGCAATGAATAAACCTAACTGCAAAACAAATTTTTTCCCTTTGCGGTCCTGGTAAATTCCCATTGGCACGGATAAAACGCCAAACATAATAAAGCCCACAAAAGTTAGAAAAAAGGCTACCGTATTACTGAGTACAAATTCCTCTTTGGCCAAACCAACCAGCGGTCCGACCACATCTCCAAAGCCCATAACCAGAAAGGCTAAAAAAATAGGGGCTGAACGTCGCATTTTCTACTCCTCTCCACTAAAAATTTACGTCTCACTCCTTTCAGAAATAGAGTTCTGCAAAATAGAATTTCAGCACGCCCTTAACAAAGAAGAGCCCTCATCTGTCCGATCACGCTTGCCGGCCGGATCGCTTCGCTTTTGACAAAGGACAGCACACCCACTATT
>JALTNJ010000081.1 GCA_027000765.1 Nitrososphaeria archaeon
CTTTACATATTATAGGAGGGGTTTAACGACACAATGTGTTTTGGTGATAATTCAACCGATTGGAAGTTTTGTATTATACATTACTTGGGGTAAGAATCGGGCTATGATATATCGCTGGATCTCATTTGTCCCTTCATATATCGTTGTTACAATTGAGTCCCTTAGATATCTCTCTATTCCCGTTTCGAAGTCCACCCCATATCCACCGTGTATCTGAACCGCTTGTCTTGCACAGTACTCAGCTGCTTCTGTCGCGAATATCTTAGCAACACTACCAGCTAATGCAACTTCTGGTAGAGCCTTATCAGGCGACTTAAATTGCTGTTCACTAAGGTTGGCGGCCCAATATGTTAATAAGCGAGCGCTCTGAATCTTGGTGAACATATCAGCGATTTTAAATGAGATTGATTCAAACTGATAAATTTTCTTTCCAAATGCATCTCTTTTTACAGAATAATCCATGGCCTTCTCAAAGGCTCCTTGGGCAATTCCTACTGCCTGCGCAGCGATGTTTATTCTAGTAAAATTTAGTAGGATCATCGTATAGTAATATCCCATTCCCTCTTTCCCGATTAGGTGGTCCTTTGGAATCTTCATATTATCAAATATTAGTTCATATGGTCTGTCACCTCTCATTGACATTGTATTTATCTTATTACCAATAATTAGGCCGGGGGAGTCGTTTTCAACTATAAAGAGAGACATTCCTTTGTGTGGTGACTCCCGCGAGATTGGCTGGGTTCGTGCTAGTACAACAATATATTTTGCGTAGTCAATTGTACTTATGAAAATTTTTCGACCGTTTATCACATAATAGTCTCCCTGCTTCTCTGCTGTTGTTGTAATGCCCGCTACCCAGCTACCTGCTTGAGGCTCGGTATATGCACCAGCCGCTGCAGCTCCATTTGCTATCACTGGTAGAAACTTATTTTTCTGCTCCTCTGTGCCCCACAGCAACAATGCTAAAACAGGGAAATCTGTGGTGTCTAAAATAACTCCCAAAGAAGGTATCACTCTACTGAGCTCCTCAATAACAATCATCTTTGAGATTTGGTCTCCACCTTGGCCCCCATATTTTTCGGGAATGCCGATAGCGAAAAAGCCTTGTTCAGCCAGTTCTGAAAGAATGTCTTTAGGGATCTCGTCATTAAGTTCAATGTCTTTCCATATTGGAGATAATGATTCTTCAGTATACCTCCTTATTACTTTACGCAGTAACTCGTGTTCAGGTTTTATTGGAACCTTATAGAATTCCAGCGAGTTGAATGGGACAACCATATGTCCTGCACCAAAAAAATTATTTGGAGGGGTGAAATTATCCTTTTCACTCAACACGAGCAATGCTTACTTACTTGATTCTAGCTTGGCTTCATAGTTAAGGCCAGGATTCCACCCACTAGTCCCAAGATGAAGCCGACTATAAAGCCACCGGTACCTAGAAGAGATACTACTGAAAATATTATTATCAGTGTTCCCCATGTAGTCGATTCCTCACTGGATTTGTATAACTTTAGCGACCCTATTATTACGATTATCCCTGATGCTAAGCTGACCATTGCACCTATTAGTGGAAGTCCATAGAACCAGTATCCCATCATGCCACCCATCATCGTTTCACTAGGTACAGTGGATATAAAGTGGTCTGGCGCGGAGGTATAGACATATAATATTCCCGTAAGAACACTGATTCCACTTAGTAGCATAAAGATTCCTCCTATTAGAGATGTGATGAAAGCAGGAAAATTCTTCTCCATTTAACACCACCCAATAAATTTTTTATATTATAAATTTTTTAATAAACTAATGGGACATATCACGTTTTTTGTTTATAGATGAAAGCCAGGAAGAGTTTTCATAATTTTATCTAGGAGCTCTCTGATCTTGTCTTCTGATAAACCTATTTCTTTTAATGCGTCTTCCAATGTTAGACCTCTAGTTATCCTTTCAGCTACTTTTGTAGCGTTATCATACCCTATTATAGGTGCTACAACAGTTACTAAAGCGGGACTTTTTAAAGCCAGATTTTTACAATGTTCCTTATTCACAGTTATCTTGTCCAATACTTTGTGTGAAAACTTGTTTATAGCCTCAGTGAGGAGGAAGAGTTGCAGGATTAAATTGTGCCCTATTAATGGGAAGGACATTGCAAGCTCTAGCTCTCCCAAGGTAGATGCAAGTGTATTAGAATAATCTAGTCCTATTACTTGACAAGCTGCCTGCATCACCGCTTCTACAGTTACAGGGTTCTTTTTCCCAGGCATCATACTACTTCCCGGCAGCTCCTGATGGATATCTATCTCCCCAAACCCAGTTAATGGGCCGGAATACATCAGGCGGATATCTTGGGAAAGCCTGATGAGATCTAGTGAGATTACCCTTAATATACCACTTAAGGTAGTGAGGTCGGTTATTAGTCTCATTCCTCTTGATAGTTCCATCCCATGTGTGAGGTCTAGTCCGGTGATCTTATTTAGTTCTACAAGGATTTTTCTAGGAAAATCAGGATGGGTATTAAAACCAGTGCCGACAGCGGTACCGCCTATGGGCACTTCAGATATATTTCTGAGAATTTGGGGTATTAGGTTTAATGTGTTACTAAAGGAGTTAAGATATGCTTGGAACTCCATATCCATAGATATGGGTAAGGCATCCCTCAAATGTGTCCTCCCTGGTTTTACAATTCCTTTAAAGGAAAGAGAGACCTCTTTCAATTTTCCGATGAAGGTCTTGATAGCAGGAACCAACTTGTTTTGAGTTTCATATAGAACAGCCATCCTAATCGCTGTCGGTACTATGTCGTTGGATGACTGCCCCATGTTAACGTGGTCATTAGGATGTATTTTTATCTTGTATCTTTCTCCCACTATTTTTGAGATGACTTCATTTATATTCATATTTAATCCGGTGCCAGAGCCCGTTTGAAACACATCCACAACTATCATATCATCATATTTTCCTTTGGCTATGTCCATGGAGACCTCCATTATTGCATTTGCTTTATCATCATCTAATAGGCCTAATTTATTATTCACCTTAGCGGCAGCAAATTTAATAATCCCCATTGCCCAGATTATGCTTCTGGGGAATTTAGTTCCTGTTTCTAGGAAAACTTGCGATGCCTTTTCCACGTATTCCATCTACCACACCAGAAAAATAGATGGGTAATGTAGGTATAAGGATGTTAATCTAATGAGATGAGTTTAGAGAGAGGACCTTAGTAGGCCTCCGTCCACTGGGATCATGGCTCCATTGATATATGATGCATAATCAGATGCGAGGTAAGCCACTAGATACCCAAGCTCCTCAGGACGACCCATCCTGCCCATAGGTATATCTTTTGACATGTTTTTTATAACTTCATTGATATCAAGATTGTCCTTCTTCGCTATCTCCTGTGCCAGCTCCTGTATACGCTCTGTCTCAATATATCCAGGCATTATTCCGTTTACCGTGACCCCATATGGAGCGTATTCTCTAGCCAGAGTCCTCACCAAGCCAGCCATGGAGATCCTGACGGTATTTGATAAGACGAGTCCTTCAATAGGTTCTTTAATAGCTACACTAGTGGAGTATATCACTCTTCCCCAGCCCCTATTCTTCATATCTTCTACAAAAGCCTTGGTGAGGAAGACGGCTGGATATATCAATAGCTGAACAGCACGTTCCCAATCATCCATATCTAATTCAATGAAATGCCCTGGTCTTGGCCCACCTGTGTTGAATACGAAAATATCAACTCTCCCCAATAGTTTTTTGGCTTCGTCAGCTAAGCGGGTAAGATCCTCCTTAGATGTGAGGTCTGCATTAATGTAGAATACTTTGTTTCCAGACTTTGCCATAATTTCTTCAGCAGTTTTTTTAAGTTGATCAACGTTTCTAGATACAATTAAAACCTCAGCACCTGAAATTGATAGGACCGTTGCAATTCCCTTCCCAATACCTCTACTAGATGCGGTTACAACCGCTTTTTTACCGCTCAAGTCTATATTCAGCATAAAAAGAATTATTCGATAAACACAGTATTATACATTGTCAAGGGGGTTATTGTTTTTTCTCATACTTATTCTACGAAATCTACTTAACAAAACCCTTGTTCAATAATAATTTTTTGGGATATAATTGTGCCAGATGATTAGAAAATGCAGAGAGACTATATTCTAATTTTAGGTGGACTTGGATTCCTAGGTGCAAACGTCTCTGAATTTCACAGAGAAAAAGGAGATGATGTATTAATTGTATGTAGAGAGAAGAGCATACGTAAAAGATGGTTTTTATATAAACAGCTTAAGGAAATTGGAGTTAGATTCCTCATAAGAGATACAATAAATCCAGCGCTGATACTAGATATACTTAGAAAATGGGGTACGCCCCTGATATTTTATAACGTTATTGGTAAACTCCAAGGTAAAAGAAGAGATTTGATATATTCCCACGTAACCTTACCCTATACCTGGAGTAGGGAGATAATAAAGAAAGAGGAAGAGACGCTTATAATCTATGTGAGTCATGCATTTCAATTCAACTGTTATAAGATCATTGAAAAAGGAAAAACAATCTTGGTTGAGGAGGAGGACGAGCATCTAGGAAACTGTATTACTAAAACAGTATATGAAGAGACGAAAGCCCTAGGAGAAAGACTCATTTTGTCCATCGAGTCGAAGCGATGTAAGATCGTTATTTTGAGGCCAGGGTTGCTTGTTGGCAGATACTCTTATCATCCTGAATGGAAGATACTTTATAAACTTGCTAATAAGGGAATCATAGTGGGAAATGGCATTAGAATGCCGGTTACTCCAGCAATAGATATCCCCCGCATTGGAAGACTCTTGTTAGATAAAGACTTGAATAGGGACTGGTTCCATGTGGTTCCATATACAGTTGATATGGGGGATTTACATGGGTTAATGATTAAGTTAATGAATACAGAGAAGAAAATTAGGATACCAACTGGAAATTTATTTAAAATAATTAGTAAAATTGGGCTGGCTAATGTATTGGGTCCTATATCAAGCCAGTTAGATGAAAAAACAGTCTATTCAACGAGAAAATTAAGAGAGTTGGGATATGTCAAATGGACTCCCTTAGCAAAAGCTATAAAAGAAAGTATAGAATGGATGCGTGGTATTGGTGTATAGCTTTATTTCTTAGGCTTGACAATTTTCCATCGCTCCACTAGTAGTTTATCTCCATATTCCCGTTCTTTTAATCGAGTGACTTTATATCCCTTAGATTCTAAGGCTGCTACTAAAACTGGGATTAACACTTGTCCAGGGACCATTCCCTCCCATCGTAGCATAACATTACCATTCCAAGTTATTGGACTATATATTGTGAATTCAATAACCTCTTCATCCATTTTCACAACATCCACACCTTTTAAATACCCCATTTTCTTGAAGAAGTCACTTATCTTACTAATTATTACTTGAGGAGAGTCCTCATCCTTTAGTTTCAACTCTTCCTTCAATACATCGTAGAATATACGTCCACTTTCCCACACTATATCCCAGGCTTCATCGCCCAGCTTTTTATAAATAGCCTTATAAATGGAGTAGATTAGCATTCCAACAAACTTTTTATCTAAAGCTTCCCGGCCTTTATCACTCATATACCAGATGTACACCCCCCATCTATACACAGAGAATTCATATGATTATATGATATAGATTCATATTTTCTAAAAGATAGTTTAGTTAGAGGATATAAAAACGTATATAGAGAACCACCATCGCAAATATAAAACTTGGTAATGCCGTTAATAAACCGACTTTTACCCAGTCCTTCATCGGGATAGCCCCTATTTTACGTCGCTCTAATAATCCTAATACAACGATTGATGCAGTAGCGCCTACTGGGGTTATTAGAGCCATGAAGACTCCCCCGAATAGTAGTCCCCACCACATCGGGAATACGTCTATGCCTCTTGCGGCAATACCGTGTACAACGGGTGAGAACGCTGCTACAGTGAGCACGTTATCCATAAGGGGACTTAGTATTCCTACGATCGTGGATACTAGTATGAAGATCTTACTCGCCTCTCCGCCTGCGACATTTATAATTGCGTCTGCAATTAAGTCTGTGATGCCTACAAGCTTTAGTGTCCCTACCGATGAGAAGAAGGCTATGAAAAATACAAGGGTCCACCAATCTACTTTATGTATTATCAAGTCATGCGCACGCTCTCTTTCAAGTAACAACACTATTCCTGAGAAGAGAAGTGAGATCGCTACTAGCATTGTATCTGAAGTTATATCCATACCCAAGGAATAACTTAATATATCCGCTATTTGCTTATGAAGCACTATGCTTCCGATAGTGCTTATGAATATTATCCACGACGCTTTAAGACTAACATCCTCGAACTTTACAAAATGTTCTAGGGCCTCTTCAACAGATAAGATGGACATATTTTTTTGGAGATCTTTTATATCATCCTTAAACACAAGGCTAGTTACACCTATGATGTATAGAGTGGCCACGATTGTTATGGGCGTAGCCCAATAAAGAAAATCGGCCATAGAGAGGCCTCCTTCAAATGCAACTATTATTGCTACAGGGTCACCGACTACTGTGGCACTACCACCTATAATTGTAGTGAAAGTTACTGCCAAGATTAAGTTCAGGGGGTTTGTGTTATATACTCTTGCGATTTCCCATGTTAGTGCGATCATAAAGAGAATAGCGGTTACTTCATCTACC
>JALTNJ010000082.1 GCA_027000765.1 Nitrososphaeria archaeon
GGCCTCCACACTATCATCCTTAGATAACAGGACATCGTATCCTCTTAAGACAGCTTCCTTTAGACCCTCGATCCTAGAGGGCCATAGTTCTCTCTTGACTCTACCAGCTCCACCATGGATGAGGATGGCTCTCTTCATATCAGCTGCCTCCAGTATTGCTAAACGACTATTCGTATAATCATATTATCTACCTCACACCTAAATATTATTTATTAGGTGGAGATTCCTTGGAGAGGATGTGGGCTCCCTGGAGAATCGAGTATATAATGCAGCCGAAGTCCGATAAATGTATACTGTGCGAGATACCGAAGAATGATAGAAAGAGAGATCGTGACAACCTACTTCTATACAGAGGGGAAAAGGCATTTATTCTGATGAATAAATATCCATATAACAATGGCCATTTAATGATAGCTCCCTATAGACATATACCGACGCCTATTGAACTGGAGCAGGATGAGGTGTTGGAGATGCATATGCTACTGAAACTGTCGATAAAAACACTTGATAAAGTTATGAAGCCACATGGATATAATATAGGTGCTAACCTAGGTAGGGCGGCAGGAGCCGGGATCGAAGAGCATTATCACGTCCATATAGTACCTAGATGGGTGGGAGACACTAATTTCATGCCTATTCTAGCCAACACTAAGGTTATGGTTGAGTACTTACTAGATACATATGATAAGTTAAAGAAGGGAATGAATGAGGTTATAAAAGATGTTCTAAAGGATTGATGTATATCCAAATAGGTTCTTCATCCCCTCTCCCTATATGATATCATGAATATCGAGGCTAGGACAAGCCCTGCCCCAACTATAGAGATTATGCCCGGTGATTCGAAGAACAGTATATATGCCAATATCGATGCAGAAAGAGGTTCTAACAGCCCTAGAGTTGCTGTCTCAAAAGATTTAAGGCCTTTTAATGAGGATATGTATAGAGTGTGCCCAATAGCTGTTGGTATCGCCCCTACAGCGAACATGAGTAGAATAACTGTAGGGGTATAGCTGAATTGAAGTAGATTTATCCCTTCAATTACTGATGCCAGGGCTATAATCGGGATAGCGGCGAGATATACAATAGCCATTATGAGGAGTATATGGGTACTGCTCCTAATCTTTTTACCGATATTCAGATATAGGGCTTGGAAGAAGGCGGCTAAAACAGCCTCTATGTCTCCTATTAAGCTACCTGTTAGATGGAGATCCTGTAATGCAAGTAATACACCGCCTAGAAAAGCCACCATCACGATCTGAATATCCCATTTACTTATGGACACTTTGAATAATAAGGCGCCTAATATCAATGTCAGGATTGGAGTAGTGTTTACCAGAACCGTGGCATTTACTATATATGTATCTCTTACGGCGGATATGAAGAATATGAAGTGGAGGCCTATGACTATACCCATTGATACTATATACATTAGAGTCTTGAGATCTATACGGGGAATAGCTACATTCCCATATCTTGATATGACTAAAATTATTAACGATAGTATTCCAGTCGCTATCAGGAGTCTGAAAAACGCGATCGCATATATGTTTACATCAAACAATATGAGATAGCGGATAAATATAGAGGCTGATCCAAAGGCTAAGCCCGCTCCCAAGCCCTCGAGCAATCCTCTAGTCCGCATGCTCATAACTTATCATAAATAGAAAGGCTATAGACCTAAATTTATCATTACTGTATAGATGCTACATGACAATAGGTAATATTTAACTAGTTTATATGAGAAAATTTCAATAGTGAATTAGAATGAGGAGAACCAAGATAATTGCCACAGTCGGACCATCTTCAAATAAATTTGATAAGATACTGGAAATGGCTGTAAAAGGAGCTGATTCATTCCGGATAAACTTCAGCCATGGAACGCTCGAGGAGAAGGAGGAAATTATAAGGTCTATTAGAGAAGTTTCTAGAAAGATCGGTCGAATGATCCCGGTAATGGCGGATCTTCAGGGGCCTGTAATTAGAATATTAACCGAGGATGTAGTTGATATTAGAAAGGGGAAGAAGTATAGGGTTGATTATGTCGGAGGAGGTATATGGATACCTAGTGAAGCATTTTTTAAAGGAGTTGAGCCAGGGGATGTTCTAATCGTCGATGATGGAAGGCTTCTCTTTAGAGTTGATGAGGCTCATAGAGACCATATTTATATGAAGGCCTTGATAGACGGGACACTCTACTCTAATAAGAAGGTGTTGATTAAGGACAAGGAAATAATAGACGCGCCGTTAACTGAGAAGGATATTAGGGATCTGGAGTTTTCTCTTAGGCATAACGTCGAGTACATCGCTTTATCCATGGTGAGGACTGGTAATGATATAAAGATTCTAAGGGAGAAGATCGAGGAATTCGGTGGTGATCCATGGATACTTGCGAAGATTGAGAATCCCAGTGGTGTTGAGAATATAAGCGGAATAGCAGATGAGGCGGATGGAGTTATAGTCGCTAGGGGAGACCTGGGACAATATTATCCTCTTGAGAGGATTCCTAGTCTACAACAGTCGATAACATATGAGGGAAATAGAAAGGGAAAGATAACTATCATAGCTACACAGATCCTGGAGAGCATGAGGGAGAATGAAAGCCCCACGAGAGCGGAAGTAACTGACGTGTTTAAGTCTGTAGAGGAGAGAGTTGATGCTATAATGTTGACCGGGGAGACTGCTATAGGAAGGTATCCAGTTAAGGTCGTTGAATGGGCCTCCAAGATACTTGAGGAGGCTGACACCAGGTTTAATGAAGAGACCATATTTTATAACAGAGATTTTGAAGAAACCTTGTTTGATAAATTCGCTAGGGGAACGATCTACATGTCCCATTTATTAGAGGGTAAGATAATTGGGTATACCAAGAGAGGAAATACAGCTAGGAGATTAGCTAGGTATAGACCCAAGAGAATGGTATATATGGTTACACTGGATGAGACTGTAGCGAGTAAAATAAGCTTATTATACGGTGTAAAGGCCATTTATGAAGAGACGGATGAAGGTTATCATGAGATACTTGAGAGAGCCTTGTCAAAACTAAAAAAAGAAGGAGTTGTAAAGAAAGGAGATATAATTATATTTACGGTTGGAGTGCGTCCAGAGTCCACAGACATGCTTAGAATAGAAATCGTCTAACACTATTCCTCCTTATTCTCAGCCTCAGCAACGTTTCTCAGTATAGATGCTAATAGTGAGATCGACTCGTCTCCTCCTTTTTTACCCACTTTCTGCAGAAAGTTAATGATATTCTCATAACTTGACCTCAAGCCCATCTTATAAAGTTTTAAAGCCGCTACTGTAAGAAGGTCTTTCTCCTCATCGCTTAACGCTGTAGCCTCACTCTTCTCCATATAAATCCGTTCAGCTAACTCGATCTCCCTATCCACATCATTACGTACAACCCTGACTAATGCCTCTAGAACCCTGAGCACACTGTTTAACACTGGGCTACTCCTCTTCTTACTAAACTTATAGTAGTACCACCGCATAGCTATTGATTCCCGCATAAGGATATTATGTTTATTCGAGGCTATAATGGATCTAATGAAACTCCCAAGCTTCCTATTTAGTAGGGCTCTATCCTCCTTACCTATATCATCCATCTTAACTATCCATGCAATAAATGAGTTGGCATAAAAACGGTCTCCCAGGTTATCGACTCTCCTACTAAATTCAATATCGCTCCCAATGATCTCTAATAAGAGGGAGAGGGAGAAATATGATATTAAGCTGAATATGTAATTTTCTCCCTCATATCCAGACAACATATGTGACACGAGGATATAGTAATATATGGTTTTTAAGGCGGTCTCCTCATCCTTCTTAAGAAAAGCATCTAATCCAAGTATTAATATACCTGATGAAGAAGCCACAGCATCCTCAAGAGACTTCTCTTTAAGTATCTCAAGTGTATTGTTGACTAGGAAGAAGAGTCCCTCATCATCATTAACAATATCATATAGCTTCTTCACAACCTCGCTATAATCCTCCTCCACCATTATATATAGAACCTCCAAGTGGATAAGTGGAATAACAAATATGAAATCCGACTCTACATCATGGGTTTCATCAATAAGTAGGTTACCCAGTTTAATCAAGTAATTAACATTCTCATCCTTAACCTTCAGAAAGAAGTATGCCATATACCTAGCGAGAGAATCATAAAACTCTATAACATCATATTCCGTGATAGAGTCTCTATTCTCCCTATACTTTTTACCAAAGCTCTTAATCATCCGCCTCGCTCTATAGAAGGCTAGTTTATCCCTCAACGCCACATCAACTAATAATATTTTACCGTATTCCCTTAAATACAAAACCTAACTAAGAGGCTACACAAGATATATGTTAATACTTATTTTAGATATATTTAGATATATCTAAAATATGAGGAGACGTGGAGTCATAAGGAGGATAATCCTACATACCCTGAATAGGAGAGGTCCCTTACATGTATATGGGATAATAAAAAGTATAAAGGAACTATCCTTCAACACATATACTCCTAGCACGGGAGTAATTTATCCTGCATTAAAGAATTTATTGAAAAACGGTTTGATCAGAGACATTGAAGATGATGGTAAAAAGCTTTATGAGATCACTGATAAAGGCAGGGTTGCAATAAGCCTTGATCCACCTATCACCGAGATCTTCGAGAAAATTATTAAAACTGGTTTTCCATATAAGGAGATCTCAGATATAGCCCGGTTAATCTATGATAACTGGGGTAGCCTAGGGGATAGGGAGAAGGAGGAGATTAGAAGGATACTCGGAGAAGCCTTTAGTAGGATAGAGGAATTAGTGAGGGAGAATGAGGAAGATAATTAGCGTTGAAAACCTTACTAAAGTTTATAATGGAGATGTATTGGCGGTAGACCATATAAGCTTCGAAGTATATGAGGGAGAGATATTCGGGTTCTTAGGGCCGAATGGAGCGGGTAAGACCACCACCATCCATATGCTAACCACATTGATACCTCCTACAGAGGGCGATGCATTTGTCGATGGACTCAGCATAAGGCGTGACACCAGCGCCATAAGACGGATAATAGGCTTAGTTCCACAGGAGCTTACCGCGGATGACGAGCTCACTGGATGGGAGAATATGATGCTTCAAGCCAGTCTCTATAATATGGATAGGGATGAAGCGGCTAAAAAGGCTGAAGAACTGCTGGATATGGTTGATTTACTAGATGCTAAGGATAGGCTTGTGAAGACGTATAGCGGTGGGATGAGACGTAGGCTGGAGTTGGTTATGGGACTGATCCATAAGCCTAAAATACTTTTTCTGGACGAGCCTACTCTTGGATTAGATGTACAGACACGTGCGAGGATATGGGAATATATTAAGGACCTTAGGGATAAACAGGGGATAACGATATTCTTAACTACCCATTATATGGAGGAAGCAGACTATCTCTGTGACAGAATAGGTATTATCGATAGGGGTAAGATAAAAGCATTGGATACACCTGATGAACTAAAGAGGAGAATAAAGGGGGATATAATCGTTATAAAGACTGCAAAGAGGTTGTCAGAAGTAGATAGTTTACTAAAGGATATACCGGGCTTCAAGGATGTGAAATATATAGGGGATAAGCTTACAGTAGCCGTTGAAAAAGGTGAGGAAGCTCTTCCCCATATAATTAAGAAGGTTATGGAGCAAGATGGTGTAATAACCTCTATAGAGGTCTTAAAGCCTAGTCTGGAGCAGGTGTTTCTATACTTAACCGGGAGAAAGATTAGAGAGGAGGAGCCTCTAGACACGGTTAAAACTAGAATTATGAGGAGGAGGATGAAATGAAGACTCTAAATCCACTATATACCCTGACTATGAGGGAGCTTAAGAAATGGTTTAGGAGGAGAATAGCCATCATATTCACATTTATAACACCTATTTTCTGGCTAGGGCTATTCGGGAAGTCCATAAACTTCTATAATCTGCTTCAGCCACCGTCATCAGCCCCTCCACAGGTCATACAAATTATACAGAAGATGATAGATGAAGTATTATTAGCCGCCTTCGGTACCCTAGACTACTTCAGCTTCCTAGCCACCGGCATGTTCAGCGTATTCATCTTATTCAGCAGCATGTTCAGCGGGATGACCTTCATATTTGATAGGAGACTAGGATTCCTTAACCGCCTACTGGTATCTCCAGTTAGGAGGGAGTGGATATATTTTTCCAGGGTATTAGCCTCGATAATTAAGAGCCTTATACAACTTACCGCCCTATTACTAATAGCGGTTGCATTGGGGCTCAAAATAAAAGAAGGCTTTGGAGTGATGGACCTCCTAGGGATATATGGAACCCTAGGTTTATTATCACTCATATTCGGAAACATATTTATAGCGATCTCAATGAAGATCGAGGAGCATGAGACGAGTATAGCTATAAATAACCTACTTAACCTGCCTCTAATGTTCGCCAGCAACAGTATATTTCCATCTAGCCAGATGCCTGAATGGCTGAGGTTCATCGCCTCCATAAACCCGATCTCACATACAAACAAGATTATCAGAAGCTTTATACTGGAGGCGGGTGGAGCCGTATCGTTAGAGAGCCTGATATATCTAGTATTACTAGGTGTATTCACAACAATACTGGGATTTCTCTTGAGTAAGCGGCTTCTCAGCCATATTTAAACAACAGCATTTTAGA
>JALTNJ010000083.1 GCA_027000765.1 Nitrososphaeria archaeon
ATTTTCTCCACATGCTCCTCAAACTCATCTAGCGATTTAAACCTGAACCTCCTGTCCTTGTAGAATGTACAGAAGCTACACATATTGTATGGACAGCCCTCAACAGGCTGAAGAACGATGGATAGATATTGGTCTGGAGGCAGAATACTAATGGGTTTGTATATCTCCCTAAACTTTCTCTCCTCGCCTTCTAGCCTAGTCACACCGCTATCAAGGATATAGTTTATGAAGTTCCTTATCCTACTATCGATATCTAGCTCCAATATCTCCTTTAGAATCTTAAGTGACCTGGTGAGGATAGCCTCATATTCTCTCTTATCCCTTATGGTACGCGAATATCTTCTCGGAGGTCTTATACTTACCCATTTTTTCTCGACCCATATACCGCTTAGCCCCCTTACATATAGCCTACCATCGAGGTAGAGGAATACTGGGCGGCCTTCTAAATCATAAATATGAACCTCATTCCTTACATTGACTCGGAGACTGTCTGGATATAGGCCCACTACCCCAATGGACCCGTCATGATATTGGAATTCATTGATTATATGGCTACTTAGACTACTTGACATTCTAAGAATAGATGATGAAATGAACAATAAATATGTTATATCTCATCTAAATATGGAGATGTGTAAAATATATTCAAGGGTGTATCTAGGTGGATAAAAATAATAGTGGGAACCTTGAGATCGAGATACTAGAGTATAATAAATCGATGAGGAAAAACATTATAGAGTTCTATCAAGGCCTCCCTGCTGAAGATGTTTATAAAAGGTTTTTTGGGGTATGTAAAGATTTTGAATGCTACGTAGATAACTTAGAGAGAAGAGATGGGATAATACTTGTTGCAAGACATGGGAAGAAGATAGTTGGAGTATGCGAGGCATATCCAGTAAATAACCATGAGTGGGAAGTAGCTATTATAGTGGATAAAGAATTTAGGAGAAAAGGGGTAGGACGGAGGCTTCTCACAGAAATAGCTTTAAGAATTAGGGATGTAGGGGGGAGAATATTGTTTGGAATTATTAGTAGGGCGAATACCGAAGCTATAAAGGCATGTATGAAACTGGGATGTAAAGCAGAGTCATATGATTATCAGACTGTTAAACTATATTATGTCCTCCCATAAATAGCCTCTACCTTATTACCTCAGGTTGGGTTTAATTATTAATATGAAACGGTTAAAAGGCAAGAAGGTTGCATTCTTAATCGCCGATCTAACCCATGATGAGGAATATGCATTTCCACTGTACTGGCTCTTGTGGGAAGGCGCTGAATGCACCACTATAGGAGTTAAGAAAGAGCATACCTCTAGATTCAGGAGATTATTGAAGGCAGATAAAACTATTGATGAAGTAAAAAGTAGCGACTTCGACGCTGTAGTCATACCTGGTGGCTTCGGTCCTGATAAGATGAGGACTAATGAGAAAGTATTGAATTTTGTTAGGGAGATGATGGAAAACGGTAAGGTTGTGGCCGCGATCTGCCATGGCCCCCAGGTCCTTATATCTGCAGGTGTGTTGAAGG
>JALTNJ010000084.1 GCA_027000765.1 Nitrososphaeria archaeon
AGTGAGGTTGAAAAAGGTATGACGGAGGAGTTTAGGGAGATCGTCAGGATATTGAACACGGATTTGATCGGCTCAAACGTAGTTAGTCAGGAGCTGATGAAGATAAAGGGTATCGGCCCAACTCTAGCTAGGGCTATATTGGTTAAGGCGGGTATCCCGATTAACAAGAGGGTGGGGCTCTTGACCGATGAGGAGCTCAGTAAGATCGAGGAGATGGTTAGGAATATACACGATTATTTCCCTGAATATATGCTTAACAGGCGTTTCGATAGGTTTACAGGAGAGTCTAAACATTTAATAGGCTCCGACCTTACATTTGCAATTGAGCGTGACATTGAGTTTGAGAAGTCGATCGGTAGCTGGAGAGGTATTAGGCATAGGCTGGGCCTCAAGGTTAGGGGGCAGAGGACCAAGACCACTGGCCGTAAGACCAAGAGGCCTGTGGGTGTTAAGAGGAAGAAGAAGTAGGGTGATATAGTATGGGTGAGCCTAGAAGGTTTAGAAAGAAGTATGAGAATCCATTTAAGCCCTGGGATAGAGATCTTCTCATGCAGGAGCTTATATTAATTGGTGAATATGGCCTTAAGAATAAGCGTGAGCTTAGGAGGATGGCTACTTTCCTGAGGAAGATTAGGGATGTCGCGAGGTCGACATTCGGATTGCCTCCTGAGGAGAGGGAGCATGTCTCCAGAGAATTATTGAATAGGCTATATAAACTCGGTATATTGCCTGAAGACGCCACTATAGAGGATGTGTTGAAGCTTACGGTTAGGGACATCCTTGAGAGGAGGCTTCAGACTATAGTGTTTAGAAAGGGCCTTGCAAAGTCGATTTATCATTCTAGGCAGATGATCGTACATAGGCATATAATGATAGGCGACCGTATAGTGGATAGGCCGAGTTATCTAGTTACTAGGGATGAGGAGGAGCTGGTTAGGATAAGTCCTAGAAGCCCATATGCAAATCCCGATCATCCCATTTGGAAGAGTGAGGTGAAGGTTGAAGGTGAGTAGTGAGACGCCTAAGTCGACTAAGAAGGCTAAGAGGGAGCTGTGGGGAGTAGCCCATATCTACTCCAGTCTAAACAATACAATAGTTCATATAACTGATTTGACCGGCGCCGAGACGATTGTAATTACATCTGGAGGAATGTTTGTAAAGGCTGATAGGTATGAGGGTAGCCCATATGCTGCTATGATGGCGGCTAAGAAGGCTGCTGAAGTAGCCCTCTCCAAGGGCGTTGTAGGTGTACATCTAAAGGTTAGGGGTGTAGGAGGACATTTCTCCCCGATACCTGGTCCAGGTGCACAAGCAGCTATCAGGACTTTGGCTAGGAGCGGGTTGAAGATAGGTATTGTTGAGGATGTTACTCCAATGCCTCATGACAGGACTAGGAGGCCTGGTGGACGTAGGGGTAGAAGACTATGACGAAGAAATCAACCTCCAAGAAGTCAACTAGGCCTTTCAAGGTCGAGTTTATCGAACACAGCGATAATAGGGTCATGGTTCTCCTACGTAATATACC
>JALTNJ010000085.1 GCA_027000765.1 Nitrososphaeria archaeon
ATATTAAGGCCCTCCTAATACTGGATGATGCGGATCATCTCTTTGACAATCACAAGGACTTCATATATAAGCTTAGTAGGGCGGAGGAGGCTTCTCCTGAGTTCATGAGCAGGCTCTCACTATTGTTTATAGTCCATAGAGACGATGTCTTCAGCAAGTTGGATCCATGGACATCCGCAGGCCTTCATAAGAACGTGGTTTATTTTGAGGATTATACCTATAATGAACTACTCGATATCCTTGTAATACGTAGTCAGGAGGCGTTTCACGAGGAAGCCATATTATTTGAGACGCTTCAAGTCGCTGCAGACACGGCTACAGCCTATAACTTCAACGCTAGATACGCTATTGAACTACTGTATAAAGCGGGGCTGATAGCCGATAGACGGAGGGAGAAGATCGTTAAACCCGAGCATGTACGCCTAGCTAGGAATGAGACGCCGCCTTCATTCTCATTGGAGGAGCTTAAGGGCCTTCAGCTACATGAGAAGATACTCCTGTATTCAATAGCAGAGTTGCTGTCTTCAAGCGGCAGGTCATTTGTAACCACGGGCGAGGTTGAGAAGAGATATAGGGAAAACGCGGTGTATTTCCATGTTAAACCAGTGGGGCATACATGGCTTTGGAAGATGATAAACGTATTATCGACATTTGGATTGATATCTAAGAGACGTTCAGGCGCTGGCCAGAGGGGGAAGACCACTTTAATCGGCCTACCCTCCTTCCCAGCAAACCTACTTATAAAGAGCCTCCTAGAGATGATACGGGATGAAAGGAGGGCGGAGATCTGATCCTCCGTTAAGGATGGAGGAAGTATTTTATTCCAGACCGGCTATACGCATACTATTTCATTTAATAGAGAATGGTATGGAGACTGAGACTAGGTTGATGCATGTCTCCAGATCAAACCATAAAAACTTTAATAGACATATCAATAGGCTCTCCTCAATAGGGTTGGTGGAGAAGAAGAGGCTTGGGAGGATAGTGGTTATAAGGCTTAGAGAGGATTCCAAGGTGTTTGAGAAAATTATAAACACATATAAAATCTGGAAAGAGAACGGGGAATAACAGATCTAGTGCAATACCTGGTCTAACATCATCCTCTGGATATCATAGTATCGCTTCACAACGTCCTCTCTAGACATACAAGAACCGCAGATACATGACCCGGCATCCCTTTTACACACATCTTTATAGCTACATTCATCACACCCAACATCCATGCCACATATGAAACAGCGTATATCGGGGACGAGTATCAACCCCATTTTAATAAGTATCCTATTCATGGCGTCTAAAGCCGCCTTATCGGATACGACGAAACCTTGTTGCCTAATATAACGGACCCCTTTAATCCCGACTATCTCCTTAAACCGATCTCCAAGTCTACGGGGGATCTGGAAAGGGGCGCCATAACGTATTTTCATATACTGAACCATTTTTTACATCACCCTACCATGTGACGCCATATGCATCTGATTTACATAACTTAGTAAGGCTGGGATATTCATCCCC
>JALTNJ010000086.1 GCA_027000765.1 Nitrososphaeria archaeon
TCCCAAGATAGGCGGTAAAAACACGCTGGAAAACATTATTTAGCCGTTGCCTGGATTGATATATATGGATGTGGATGATGACGCCGTCCCAGAATGACTAAATATGATTATTCTACTGGGGTATCTGACACATCCACTTAAACAATCAACCCATCTAGCCTCTTGATTCTCAAATAATTATGCTTAGAATTTCTTGAGAATATCGTCCTCAGATACAGTATCTTCATCTTCGGCTTTCCATATACATAAAAGTCTTTTTCCACTATCTTTGGTGTCAATACCCACGTCTATAATCCCCAGTCTATATGCATGGAAAATCAAGTCTTCAATCTCATCAGGATTCAATCCCTTCAATTCAAAAAATATTTTATACTCATCTTCATCGATATACCGCTTCTCATACTTTTCAAAAAGCTCATCAATCAACTTACTTACGGTATCATCATTAAATTTCATACGCTCCTCAATTAACCCTAACATCCTTTTCCTTATTTTCACCTACTATAGTCAAATAATGATTGCTAGTAATATCTTCCAGAGCTTTCGTAGGTATATGATGTTCAGATCTTCCTACCTAGTCTGGCTAGTCTCTTTAGAGATGCCTTCTTATCCTTTGCATCTATCTCTGAACCCTCCACTATCTCCTTGAAGAACCTTATTATCTTATCATAAGTATCCTTATCTACGGGGAATGGGACGGCATCCTTTCCCCCAACTGTGAAGGTGTATTTTATTGGGTCTTTCCATGATGCAGGTGCTCCATATATTAATTCTGCCACGAGTGATACTGCCCTGACTACCTTTGGAGTGACTCCAGGAATGGATATGAATTCTGGTATGCTATTAGGCTGTATATCATATATTTTTCTCATGACACTCCAGTTTATCCTCCTCGGCATGGCCAGTATCTCCGTCTTCTCTATGCTTGTTTCACTTGTTTTATCGATCCATCTATAGAGTGTATTTCTATCCATCTTCAGAACTTTCTCATAGTCTCTCCTAAAGCTCTTCTCCCTAACTATATCCAGGACAGTATCCTTATTCTCCCTACTAGATTCAGCTGTTAGGTCGAGGACGACCTCCTCCCTCCTATCTCCCGCGATCCCCTCATGAGGCTCCTCAATATACTGGTATCCACGGTAGACATTATCATCAACTAGGTGATATCGCCTTGCATACCTTACCTCCGGGTTCATTCCCTGCTGTACAACAGCCCATTTACCCTGTCTACTGAATAATATGGAGTGGTGATACAACTCATATCCATCTTGGAGTAAAACCGTATCAATCTTTGCAGATAGTTTACTAGCCTTAACAAGATCCTCTGCCTTGGAATACCCAATTTTATCCGCATAGTTATTCATGAGCTTACTTGGTATCCCCCTCGCTTTACTCCCCTTACCACCAACTAGATATACGCCGAGATCCTCCTCTGACAAAATCTTCTCGAGGACGCCTGTCAATACCGTGGTTACGCCTGAAGAATGCCAGTCGAAGCCCAGTGTACATCCAAGGGCCTGGAACCAATAGGGGTCTGAAACCCTCCTGAGGAACTCATCCTCCCCATAATCATCTATTATTAATGTGATTATACTCCTACCCAGCTTAACCATCTTATTAAATAGCCATGGAGGAGCCTTGCCACTATGTAGGGGTAGATATGCTGCACCGCTTTTCCTCATGATTCCAATAATGTTGTGTTATGTCTATGCTTAAAAGATTTTCTGAAATGTATACCTACGGGTGATTTTTAGACATGGGTCTTAAAATGGGAGTATCGCATTTCCTCCAGGTAGTGATAATGGTTGCATTGGTCTCAGCGATTGGAATCATGATGTATACTGGAGCCACGGGTCTATTCGGTGCATGGGCAAAGTCTCCGCAGGTCATTGTATCAGGAGCTTATTTAATAGGCCCTACCAACACGGTGGTGACTGTTAGGAACACGGGAAACGCTCCTGCAGACATAGTCTCTGTAGAGATCAGGGACACTAGTGGAAACCTACTTGGTTCCAATACCACAGCAATCACAGTAGCACCCGGTAAAACCGTTAATGTTGATGTGGATGTCCCTACAGGGCTTTCGCCAGGGGATATACTGGATATCATAGTTAGCCTCAGCGATGGATCGCTAGTGAAGTTTACATTACCAGTACAGTGAGTATGATTATGAAGGGAGTCTCATCGTTCCTCGCCCATCTAATCATGATACTCACCATATTATCCCTTTTTCCCATAGTATACTACTCGCTTCTAAACCCAGCAAGACTAGAAAATATAGCTGTCTCAGAACAGTATCGTGGTATGAAGTCCTCTATGGAGAGGAAGCTGGATATATTGGTTATCAACAGTACATTGATAGCCGCCTACAACTATGGTGAGGAGGACATTATAGTAAGGGACATATACATAGATGGTATTAAGACGAGTTTTCAGCTGAAGATATATGTCAATGGGACATGGGTAAACGCGTCTATGATTCCTTATGGAGGCCTTGCGTTGATAACGGTGGATACCCCGGTTACAAGTGAGGTCGTGATAGTTGACTCTATTAGGGTCTTTAGATTCCATGTATAGGGAGGTGGCTGGGATGTATAGGGGTGTCTCATCCGTAGTAGGTATCGCGGTCTTATTGATAGTGATGTCCTCCATGCTGATGCTATATATGCAGATAAATACCGTTAACCAGGCCTATTCGCGTGAGATCACTAGGGATAATGTTCGAGAGCTTAATAAGGCCTCGGAGGATATCGAGGCAATATACTTTTCCAATGGTGGCGGGGGATATATCAAGTTGGTTAATAAGGGTAAGGAGGATATAGAGCTGAGATACCTACTTCTATATCCCCCAGGCCAGGAAATCCTAAGTATTGAGTTGAACCTCCCACTCCCATCGGGGATGGAGAGAAATATATCTATCGAGACACCAATAACCCCAGGTGATGGGACGAGGATGTATATAGTCTCATCAACAGGAAACTTTTTTCCAGTTGTAGAGGCGGGAGAAGCTTTAGGCATTCAAGATGATATAACGGTAACTAGTGATGGAAGGATAATCGTATATTCAGATAACCCAGTGTCAATAACCCCAATACCTAAGGACATGGTTCTTATAGAGATTAGAGACGGGGTAACTAGATGGTATCAAATAGATGTATCGACCCAATCAATAGTATCTAGTTCACGGAGCCTCCTGATGGTATCTAGTGGAGATGGACGTATCAAGATACTGAGGACAAACCCCAACTATAGGTGGTACATATATGTAGATGGGGTATTGACCGATGTCTTAATGACGGGTGATCCACTTAACGCACTATCATATATTGGCCCCGACTATATCCTCATATCCAATAGGATATATTATTCAAATGGCTCGATCCTCGATCTAGAAGGATATACTATCCAAGTTTTGGAGAACGGGATATACGCTTATCGCACCACGGATCTAGAGTATCTCAATAAGCCTCTGACGGAGATAATTCATGTAAATGGAGGAGTATACTCAAGGAGATATGTCGTGTATCCTACATCGGGATACTCTGTTGAAGGCGTCTCGATAGACTCCACCGGACTCCGACTTATTATCAGAGATGGATATAACCGGTTTATAGTCGCTAGGTTTAGGCGGATAGGTCTCTACCAGGGATATGAACTGTATAATATGACGATGACATCGATAATGTACAGCGAGTATGTTGATGAGGCTCAGTATAGTAGGTGGAGTATCTCTGGAGCAGTGAATAAGTATTATGCGGGTGTGCCTAATGGCTCATACCGAGTATATAAAGGAGTCTTTAGCTGGCTAAACAGTATTCCAGTTACCGCTATCCCATATTATTCAGTATCTGCCTCACGACTCTCTATACCCGCTTTATATGGGAATAAAACATTATCTCTAGAGGCGTTGTTCTACTGGGGAGTATTTTTAGACGGTATCTACAACACAAACTATAGTCTAAGGATGTATATGGATAACCAGTATAGTCTGGTGGTGAATGCATCGGCGTATTACGACAACTATGATCTGGATCTCGGCTTTAGGAGGGATATAACGTATCCCGTTGGTGTGAATATATCCATATATCTAGTTGAGAACATAGGAGGAGTGTCGAGGGCTACGGCTCTTGTTAGGAGAAGCTTTACTTATCAGAAGACAACCACTAGACTCTATCACCAGATCTACAGGATCCTATTGTCGATGAGGAGGTCTGGAACCACATTATCCATGTCATTTACGGATATGATGATGGAGACCGCATCCCTCCCTAGTCAGACAGTGTACTTTGGAATGTATAATCTTTCCCTCACTGGAGTCGTTGACGGAGGCTTTATCCAGATTGAGATGATTAACTCCACCTATGTTAAGCGCTCCAAGTGGACAGGGCTTCCATCCCTAGCCCTAGTAGAGTCAGTTTTGGTAGATTCAGGTGGCGACGATGCATTATATGTGGGGTTAGACAGGCCATACGGATATTATTCTTCATATAGCCATGTCATGAATACCGGGGTAGATCTACATCTATTCGGTAATTCAACGTTATTATATAGATATGTCTATCCACATATCAACTACACCATGGTACTGATATCCCCTTATACCCATATCGGGTTATACGACTCTAGGGATACTTGGTTCTACATCGATGTAGACACCGATATATGGCATCTCCAGAGACCTGGTGAGGCTCTATATGACTATGAGGGTGTGGTGATTGTGGATAATGGCGTGGAATACCTATGGGCGGGTCTATATCAGATTACCGGCGCTCATCCATACAGCCTTCTACATCTACCTGAGAAGATCCTGATAGTAATATATGCTGGTGGGGAAACCGTCATCGAGGTTATAGACATATGGAGGGTGTTGGCTGATGCTGGAGTATCTCCCTGAGGACTCGCTGGATAACATCGTGGATGAATATAGTGTATTGGCACGGTTCCAGTCACATGGTGGCGAGTCCTACGAGATATCCGCGAAGGTCTATATAGTTGACGATGGAGTCTTCTATAGATATTATGTCGTTGAACCGTTTTCACGAGAGATATGGCGTGATGTGGCTAAATTGATAGATCTTCTTAGAGACCATATTGTATATGACGATAATTTCTTCATGGATCCAGTTAAGGCATTGGTCGATGCCTACCAGGATCTAGTTGGAGATGATAGGAATATAGGGGGAGACGGGATTTATCTCAAGGGGCTTGGAGAAGCCCTAAAATATTATCTTATTAAGACATATATGGGGTATGAAGACCTCACCTTCCTCATTGCAGATGAGAATGTGGAGGATGTATCCTGTGTAGGCCCGGGTATAAATATAGATGTCTGGCATAAGAGGTTCAACAGCAGGGGATGGATACAGACTAATGTGGTTTTGAATGAGGAGGATCTCCATAGATATATCTCAAAATTCGCCTTCAGGTGTGGCAAGAGCGTAAACATCATAAACCCCGTTCTAGAGGGAGTCCTTCCAGAGGGATATAGGGTTACTGCTACGTGGAGGAGGGAGGTGTCCCCCAAGGGAAGTAGCTTTACAATAAGGAAGTTCAGGTCAAAACCATATACCATACCAGAATTGATCCACATAGGGATGTTATCCACCGACCTAGCCGCATATCTATGGAGGCTTGTCGAGCTGAAGAAATTTATAATGATCATAGGGGCTTCTGGAGCGGGTAAGACTACGATGCTCAACGCCCTCGCCCACCTAATTCCATCAAGCTATAAAATCATCTCTATTGAGGAGGTTCAAGAGATTTACCTGCCTCATCATAAGGGGTGGAAGCCCTTTATAACTAGGATAGGGGGATTTAGAAGAGACTATACCATATTCGACCTCCTCAGAGTCGCGTTGAGGGAGAGGGCGGACTATATCCTCCTTGGGGAGAGTAGGGGGGAGGAGGCTAGGCTAATATTCCAGGGTGCGGCGACGGGCCATGGATGTATAACGACGTTCCACGCCTCAAACATTGATGAGATGGTGGCTAGGCTTACAAGCAGCCCGATATCCCTCGACCCGACCATGATGAATTTAATAGATACTGTTTTAGTGGTCAGCTACGACATAGTTAGTAAACCACCTAGGCGTAGGGTTGAGAAGATATATAGACAGCTTGATGGGAGATGGATCCTGATGAGGGATAGTCCAAGCGACTTCCTAGATGCATTTGGAAATTATCTACGTGATCTAGATCTAAATGACCTACATAGGAAATCATCTTTCCTAAGCTATCTCGTCTCAATAAATTCCTTCGACCTCAGGGAGTTCATGGACCGCCTACACCATTATTACCAAGGTAGATACGTATATAGCTCTGGTAGATGGGTGTTGACCAGTGTCGGTTAAGGACCTGATCAACCGCCTTAAACACCCTATTATACCAGGTAACATGGTTAGCCAGTTTGCTAGACGCCTTATATTCAGTGTTGATGATCTTGAGAGCCTACCGGTAGGCGAGTCGCTAAATGGATTTGTAAATAGAGTTGCCCGTAATACAATGGCTCTATTCCTCATAGTATTCACGGCATTAGCCTATATCCAGGCTAGTCTAATTGGAATAAACTTACTGTGGAGCTCAGCCTCCGCCTTGGTTATATCCTTATGCCTATCCATTCTGCTCATGAACCTCTATACATATTCTGTTAAAATGGATCATTCTTCAAGCCTGTCACGTGAATATCCCGTGTTCATCCTCGTATTCGCCGTATTCCACTACCTAAACCTATATTCAATCCTTATGGAGGTCGCAGGTGTATTCGGAGACTACCTCAGGTATACGAGGGAGTATATCAGGAGGTGGATCGCCGCATTCTACATATCCAGTTCCTCCCTAGAGACCATAATCTTCTCCTCACTGGAGAAGATTCCAAATAATGATCTTCGGGGCTTCCTCCTAAACTACCTGAGGGTTGTCTCAGCCGGTGGGGATGTAAAGAGATATGTCTCCACATCTCTTTCAAATATGATTGAGAGGCTACGCCTCAACTGGGAGGATAGTTGGAGAAGCGCCGTAGGCAGGCTGGAGATGATAATACTGATCTTCGGCCTAACCCCCTCCATCGTCATGTCCGTGATAACCCTCGCCACAGCAGACTTAATCTCCATGGTATTCATATCGATGATGCTTATCCTCCCCATCATAGGCTTCTTTACATACGTATATCTAGATTCACAGCTAATACGGATACCCGTCTCCTCCCATCCGAGAATCAGGGTTAAGGTATTAACGATTTCGATGGCTGGAGCAGTGGCATCTCAATTCCTCCTCCTATCCCTAGACATGCCTATAATAGAGTCGATCGCGATATCCTCGTCAATATTCCTAATCTATCCCTCCTTTAACTCGATAAAGACGTGGATGCTTCATAGGAGGGTGGATAAAGAACTCTCTATGCTTCTCAGGAATATGGAGGAGCTAATGAGATACGGCTTCTCCCTCTCAGAGACAATTATGAAGATAGATCTCGACCGTTTCTCCAAGGAGGTTAGGACCGCGATTAGGAAGATAATCCATTTCCTAGAGTATAGAGACGCTAGTGTATATGTATTTGAAGACGATACATATTCTGGTATAGCTAAGCTCTCCTTCTGGATGATCCATGAGATAATTAAGAGTGGAGGCGGGTTGGATGAGCTGATTTTCCTGAGGGAGGTTATAGATGAATATGTAAAGATGTATAGCATGAAAGTTAGGTATGCTATAGTGCCTTTATTGACGGGGGTATTTGTAATATTCTCTGGAGTATATAATTTCTGGAGCATTAAGGAGATACTACTAACTATACCTAGTGGGACAGGGCTCGTTGTAATGTCGTCATATATGTCAGCCATACCCTGGCTCAGCCTACTGTTTAAAATGGTGAGTCTCATGAACACATTTATAACAGGGTTTTTAATAGCTAAGGTAATTCATGATGATATCCACTATACATACCCCGTTCTAATACTCCTTCTCTCCCTCTCAATATCCCTACTCATCTTCCAAATATAGTCGATATGGGGATAAATTATAGTATATGAGGGGGTTATACACACTAGTCATACACATACCTAGGGATATGGTTATTAAGGTGGGGTCGTTAGGCGATATAAAGTTATCAAAGGGGTACTACACCTATATCGGCTCAGGTGGAGCCAATATCCTTAAGAGGGTGAAGAGGCACTTTATGCAGAAGAAGCGGGTGAAGTGGCATATAGACTATGTAACTATAGTGGCTAAGCCTCTAAAGGCATATATACTCACCGATCCCCCCATGGATGAGGCTTCACTCGCTGAGTATCTAGGGCGATTCTTTAGATATATCCCAAGGTTTGGAGCAAGCGACTCCAGATATGCTTCCCACTTCTTCTATTTAGGCAGTCGAGATGATGTGATTATAAGGCTAAGGTCCCTATTGGAGACGAGGAGCTGTAGAGTCTTGGAATACTCTAGATAGCCCTCCTTATATAATTTGAGGGAAATCCCTCTATTTGTATGATACAGAGATTGGATGATGGGGATATCACCATCATTAAAACGGGGACGCCTGTATCAGGAAGGGTAATCCTATGGTCAATGATGTTTTATTACAAAGGTTTGGTGATCGACTGTGGCTGTCCATATGCAGCTGAGGACGCATATAATGTTCTTAAGACCCTAGGAGATATAGAGGCTGGATTAATTACTCATCATCATGAGGACCACGTTGGATGTGCATATATACTAGGGAAAGAAGGTATTCCAGTCTATGCACATGATAGAGGCCTCCCGATCCTCAGAGACCCCCCTGAGATACCTGAATATAGGAGGATCGTCTGGGGACAGCCCAAGCCTATAGATGCTCTTCCAGTAGCTAGGGAGATGGAGATAGGCGGTATAGAAATATCGGTGTTTGAGGCCTTGGGGCACTCTGATGATCATGTAGTGTATCTTATCGACGACTACCTGTTTATAGGGGATTTGATAAGCAGCATAAGACCTAAGATCGCGTTCTATAGAGATGACTATACTATGATCCTGAGGTCTGTCAAGAATATTCTGCTAAACATAGATTTTAAAAAGGCATATGGAGGACATGTAATACTAACTAGGAATGAGATGGATGAATTTGTCGAGTATCTAGAGGATCTTAGGATGAGGATAATGGATCTACATGGTAAAGGCTTTTCAACTATGGATATTGTTGATCTCCTGTGGGAGAAGATCCCGGATAAGGTTTATATGATGGAGGCTGTGAGCGAAGGGGAGTGGCATAGAAAATATTTGGTAGACAGCCTATTATAACTAATTCCTTCCCCATGAGATATCCTGAGGCTGGTGGGCCCGCCGGGATTCGAACCCGGGATCTCCAGCTGTCTACAGCCTACCTCCGCAGGCTGGCGCCCTAATCCAGGCTAGGCTACGGGCCCAATCCATTATACTCCAATTATTGGAGAGGAGTATTTAATTATTTTATCCTCTCCTCAAGTAGTTTAATTACCCTATCCACGCCAATATCCGCTATGAGGGGCCCAAGCCTTGGACCACGATCTCTACCCGTTATGATCAGATAGAGAGTCTTAAAGTATTTCCTGACTGAGACACCATATTTCCTAGCTGACTCAAATATCTTGGCCTGGATATCCTCCCCATCCTCCAAGCCCCTTATCTCCTCTATAAAATATTCTATTGCTTTTCGAGTAGCCTCGTCGATCTCCACCTCGATCTCGTGGGAAGGCGGTTTACCTATCTCCCTAACCCAGTTAACCGCATAGGTTATCAGGTCCTCTACATCCTTCTCCTCAAACTTATACCCATATTTAACGAGCCTCTTTAAGATGAACTCCCTCTCACGCCCCTCAGGAGCTACCTCCGCGAGACTCAATACAATGTCATAGGGGACTATTACATCGGGTATTGGTCCGAGTTTATACGTATATTCCAAGAGGCCTTTCAACCTCCTCAGCTTCACAGGATTATCAATCTTCACCCTGCCGTAGTAGATATCCTTGTAATAATCTAGTTCACGCATCATGTTTACAATCGTGTTGAAGCTTATCCTCCTCGTACCTACAAACCTCTTTAGCAGAAAGAGGATGAGGCTCTCAGGCGACCCATATCTCATCCACATCTGGGGTGTAAAGACATTACCCTTAGACTTCGAGACCTTCCTACCAGTCGTGTCAAGAAACATCTCATATCTAACGTGTAGAGGAGGCTCATATCCCAATACCTCCCTAGCAATCCTATCATTAACCCTAACAGAGTCCGCGATATCCTTTCCATACGCCTCAAACCTAATGTCCAGCAGCTTCCATCTAGATGCAAACTCACTTTTCCACGAGAGCTTCCCATCATCCCTCCTTATATCCGCCCATCCCTCATAGCCACATCCCTCGTGCCACTGACCCTTTATCTCCGCACCTACACATTTGTATCTAACCCTCTTCTTCTCCGGATCATATTCTATAGCCTGGGTAGTGTATATCCTACCACATTCCTTACAAACCGGAAAATATGGAAGGACTTTCAGAAACTTGTCCTGCTCAGTCTCCTCATATATTATCTCCCCAACCTTATGGTAATTCCTAAGTATCTCATCGATTATATCAGCCATCAACCCCTTTCTATAGACATCGTATGCAGATACATGCCTATACTCGATCCCGGCCATGTCAAGTGCCTCTATCAATAGTGAGCTCATATGCTTACCATACGACTCATGGCAGCCATATGGATCCGGGATCTTAGATACTGGCCACAGTAGATACTCCTCCAACTCCTTTGGAAGGCCTACCGGGACCTTCCTCAATCCATCCATATCATCTGAAAAAGCTATAGTCTCACTCTCATACCCCATATCCCTAAGGGCTAGGGTTATGGCGTAGGACCTGACTGCATCCGCCATACTCCCGACATGAGGGATTCCAGAAGCTCCCAACCCGCTTTCTGTACGGATTAGGTCGAGGCTCCTACCCAGCCTCTTCTCCCTCTCAATCAACTCATTGGCTATCTTATCTATCCACGTCCCTCTACCGATTATCCTCACTTCATCCAATATAGACCACCAATTCCCTACATATCACAGCCTTATTAGGTAATACATCTGACATGTATCCATAAATATTTTATCCGGGTTTATTTTAACGATTATCTCTTCATCAAGAGATCTAGAGATGTGTTTACACCGCTTAGAAGGGCGTCAAACCTATTTTCACCGCCTGTTATCAGGATTACATCCCCGTCTTGGAGCTCCATCTTCTCTAGGAGCTTCTTCTTAAACCCAGGATACCATTTTTCAGCATCTAAGCCGGAGTCTGGAAATATTATCCTTCCACCGCGATAAATTAGGACAACCGCTCCTGTCCCACCATATTTTATTACGTTATCTCTCTCCTCAACACCTGATTTAACCTTATCTCCGACTCCCCTTATGATGAATACCACCGTATATCTACCGGGCTTTATCTCCGTATCCAAATCCATTATAGCAAGCCTATTTTGAATATCCTCTACAATTTCCCTACCACTATTAGTTAGCCTATGACCGCCTCTCAAAGCCTCTATGACACCCAGTTTCTTAAGCCTATCAAGGATATTCCTTATAGTGGCTTCTCCCATGCCCAGCTTATTCTTAAGATAATATCTCCCTGTCAAACCCTTTTCATATGTAAGGAGTAGAATTAAATATACATGGCCCCCGGTACAGATAAGCCGGCCACTTATCTCTCTAAACCGTTGTATGAACCTCCTCCAACTATCCATATCCAAATAAAATAGAGTGGCTATAGAGATATTAGTATGCTTTCGCTAGATACGCTATATGCGCGTCCTCTGATCCACACCATATACACTTCCCTCTCTTATCCTCTTCATCAGTAGGTATTCCCCTGGTCTCGTATCCACCAAGCTCGTTTTTAATCTCCTTTGCACATTCCTCTTTACCACAGAAATATACTTTGAATATCCTCCGTCTATCCTCCTTAACATACTTCATAAGCTCTTCCCTAGTCCTAACCTCGACGATGGCATTGGCCAGTCTCTCCTCAGCCCTCTTCCTCAGCGTCTCAAGGATATCCTTACTCTTCTCCCTGATATAGTTGAGCAACTCCTCCTTATCGATTGTCTCCCTCTTCCTAATATCCCTCCTGAATACAGTGACGGTATTGTTCTGATACTCCCTTGGACCGATCTCTATCCTAAACGGCACACCCCTCATATCATAATAATAGTACTTCTCGCCTGGACTCTTATCCGTATTATCGAAAACTACTTTAATCCCTTCCTCAGCTAGCTTATCACGTATCTCCATACAATAATTGTCGATAGCCTCGTTATCAAAACCAGTTTTATAGATGGGTATAATCACTACTTGGAGTGGGGCGATTTCAAACGGCAGGACCATTCCATACTCATCTCCATGGATCAACAGTATGGACGCGAGTATCCTGGATAGGCCTATGCCGAAGCATGTTGAATGTGGATGCTTTTGATCACCCTTCTCATCATGTATTATCACGTCGAATACCTTTGTAAAGTTGGTGCCTAGATAATGTGTCGTCCCTATCTGGAGGACCCTGCCATCCGGCATCAGGGTATCAAATGCATATGTCTCGACAGCACCTGGGAACTTATCATACTCCTCCCTCCTAATGTGTAGGAAGGGTATACCCAGTTTCTTATACGTGACTTCCCAGAATATCTCGGCATCCTCTCTAGTCTGTGCCCTAGCTTCTTCACCAGTTGTATAGACATTGTGGGTCTCTATCCACAGGAACTCCCTACCCCTTAGCAGAGGCCTTGTAGCCTTCGTCTCATATCTATATACAGTCACGGTCTGATATGCTTTGAAGGGCAAGTCCCTATAACTCTTCAGCCATAGGGAATATAATGGATATATAGCGGTTTCGCTCGTAGGTCTTAAAGCAAGCCTCTCCTCCAGAGGCGTATGCCCGCCTTTCTCTATCCAGAAGACCTCGCCCTCAAAACCCTTTATATGCTCCTTCTCTTTCCTAAGATTCCTTTCAGGGATCACGACGGGGAATAAAAACGGTCTATGACCAGTCTTTTCAAGCTCCTCCTCATACAACTTTATTATATTCTTCATAATCTCCATTCCAAAGGGTCTATAGACGATGAATCCCTTAACACCATATCTGATATCGACTACCTCCCCTCTCTCAAGTATCTCGGTATACCATTCACTCATATTCTTCTCTTTATCTGGTAGACTAGCCTCAACTTTCTCAGTCATCGCTGAATCAATCACCCCATATCCTCCATATAGAATCTTAAAAAGATATTAATATATATCATACACGGTATATTAAAGATTTGGATGTTCCATGCCCCCAAAAATCAAGTATCTTACTGCTGAAGAGGCCTTCAAAAACTATTTTAGCATTGGAAGGGGAGTCCTTAGAGAGACTGTTGGAAACATCCTTGTAGTGGGCGGTAGCTATCTACACCACTCTCCCCCTGTTATCGCTGGATACTCACTATCAAACCTCGGCTGTGACGAGGTGACGCTGGTTGTCCCCAGTAAACATCTACATACCATTTCCTCAAAACTGATGACCGTAGAAGTTTTTCCCCTACCTGATCAGAAGATCACCAAGGGGGGTGTGAATAAGATATTAAAGTATTTGGATAAGGGAAGGATACATCCAAATTCGGCATACATCGGTGCCGGTGTTACAGGAGTATGGAAGGAAGTCGGTATTCTAGTTTATCGGCTGGCTAAGGAACATGATATTCCACTGGTCTTGGATAGGGATGCTGTGAGACTCCCGGTTCTCCAGCATATAAGCGGTGGCCTCGAGATAATCATGATGCTGGACAATACTGTATTGAACCGGGTTCTGGAATCTAGGGGGGATATCGAGGATGACATTAGAAAGATATGGAGCTTATACTCCGCTAGAGTCATTTTCATCGGGGACGGATACATCGCATCGTATTTAGAAGAGGAAGATGAGTTGATCGGCTTAAAATTTGAGATGCATCTAAAGAAGTATGAGCGTTATGTCTTGGCATCCCTAGCCTCAAGCCTATTAGCCAGGGGGATACCTGCTAAACACACTTCAATCCTTGCACCAGCAGTGTATATAGAGGCTAGAGGCCGCATGTCAAGGGATCTAGGTGCAATGTACAGCTTGGAAGACACAGTATTATATCTTAGAGAGTACCTGCTTGAACTCTAACACTGGTTTTACACGACATCCAAGCCGAGTTCATTCATGAGCTTCTTCAACGTAGTTGAGTCTTCATACATATATTTATTGTTAAACATGATGTATGAGTCTCGGTTGGGATCCTCCTCCGTCATGATATTAACCAGCTTCCGTAGATCCTCCTCCCTATACTTATATCCATAGTTGTAGCCGTTTATCCCATGGAGCCTGTAGTAGGTAATTCCCCCTGTATTGAATGAAGTGTCTTTAAAGGGATCTACACAATGGACTATACCATTATCCTCGAAGAACCTCCTAACCTCACCATTATACCACGACGCGTGTCTAGGCTCCACAATCAATATAAAGCCATATTTTAGGAATTCAAGTAGGGTGGAGGTTATATCCTCCTTTGTCTCATTGTTCCACTTAAGTTTAGGCGGTAGTTGTATCAAGACCTTATTACTCTCGAGCGCCTCCATCGCCCTAAGGGTCTCTCTCCAGCTAATCATCACCTCCTCTGTATACTGTAGCAGTCCATACTTATCCCTATCGCCTTCAAGCTCTCCCCTATATCTCTTCCAAGTAGGGCTTGTCGTTGGATGAGTTATCCCTTGCCACGCCTTTACAATGAACTCAAAGTCGCTAGGCGCCTCCCTCCTCCACTTCTCCAGCGTCTCAGTCCTAGGCACTTGATAGAATGTCTGCTGGACCTCTACAACCATATATTCAGAATAATATCTCTTCCTTGATATGGGAAAGCCACAGCACCCGATATATATCATATCCAAAAATATACTTATCTCACTCCCCCTCTAATATTTCGTATTTTCCAGTATTTATAAATAGGATATTTTATCCTACTTATTTTCAGAGACTATGAAGTTGAAGATCATCGCCTTATCATCGGTGTTTACATCACTTGCAGTGGTCGGTAGGGTCATGCTTGTAGTGATACCAAACGTATCGCCGACTGTTCCACTTACGATTCTAGGGGGCTTCCTAGGTGGTCCTGTAGCCGGGTTACTAATAGGATTCTTATCCATGTTCATCAGCGATATGTTCATAGGTGTTGGTCCACATACACTTGTGACGGCGCCTATGATGGGTTTAGTAGGGTTATTAAGCGGTCTATTGATTCGGAGGATGAGGGATAAGACGCTGATATTCATAACCGCCTTCTTACTAACCCTCGTCTATGACCTCTCTACAAGCATAATCACTATGGGCATGTTCGGCGTCCCGCCATATATAGCTGTCCTAAATCTTTTCCTCCCTGTATTCCTAGGGGGGATACCCTATCCAATGGGCCCGATACACGAGTTTTCCTCAGCATTTATACTGGTCTCTCTATATGAGGTCTTATCATCATATTCGCTATGGAGTGTGTTGGGATATGAAAGGTAATATTTTTAGGTTGTTGAGCGTAGTATTCCTCTCCTGGGCTGTTCTATCAACAGTGGGTATGGCCTACTACTACACCCAGTATAACCTGGCGGAGTTGAGAGTCGCCTCATTAACAAATAAGTTGATTGAGGTGAATAACACCCTCACCAGGTTGAGTGAGGAGGTTAGTAAGATAAATACTACATACAATGAGTTCCTCAGCATGGTCAAGCTGATTATGTCGAGGTCTACAGCGATCGTCGTCATCGACTATGGAAATGGCACGATAAACCATTATAAAGTATATTTTATAGAGGGGTATAACGATACTGTTTTTAACATTACTTCGAGTATAGCCGTCTTAAAATATACTTACTACCCGTCTATGAACGATGTGTTCATCGAGGGAATAAATGGGGTTGTGAATAAACAGGTCAGTGCCTCCAGTGGCTACTACTGGCTATTCTACATTAATTTCCAGCTGTCCCCATATGGTGCGATGAACACGAGGGTGGTGGATGGAGATATAATTATATGGAACTATACCCTCGTCTCATGGTGACACTATAGCAACTATATTTTTCTCACTTCATTATTGAGGACGATATAGTCTATGAGCTCATGCGGGACTCTCTCGAAATACGGATTGTATACATTTATATCTATATCCCCGTTATAGATGTCGCTTTTCGGACCGTGTCTAATCTCATAGTCACATGATCTCAGCACCTTATACTCGTCTCCACATACGATAAATGGCTTTCCAAAATACCTCGAGGATATAGCCAAGGCATATGAACCAGTCTTATTCAATATATCGTTATTAGGCAGTATGGCGTCGCAGCCCACTACAACTATATCGGCGTCTCTTATGAGGATGGGGAGTAGAATATCTATTACGAGCGTTACCCTAATACCCTTCACCCTCAATTGTTCGGCGAAGGAGACTCCCTCCATCATAGGCCTAGACTCTGAAACAATTATCTCTGAGACATACCCCTTCTCATTGAGGATACTAAATACGTTGTATAGTGTCCCGCTGCGGCTAAAAGATATGATACGATGAGGCTTTTCATCCAATATGCTAATTAGGTTCTCAGCGATCTCATGGTCGATCCTATTCAGTTTATTAATTATCTCCATTGGCTCCTCATCCATGTCAATTATTCTCCTCAGTATATTTCTAAGTACAGCCATTGAAGGCTGTAGCTCCAGAGAATACTCCAGAGTCTTTTCGACAGTCGCCTTATCAGCATCCTCTAGAATCCTGAGGATATCAAGTATAATCTCTCTAGAACCCCTAATCCTATCCATTAGTATCTCTCTAATCTTCTTTAGACTGTTATCGCCATTTTCCTCAGTCATCAAATAATATTTATAAAGGAATGTTGAAACTAAATATTGAGAATAAAGTTTTTATTTCATACTACTATTATGGTGAACTGAACATGCCTAAGAAACGTAAGAATAGGGGTAGGTCAAAGGGTAAGGGCAAAGGTAGAGAAGGCTATACATACTGCTCCAACTGTGGGGCTAGGATCCCTAAGGATAAGGCTATCCGTGTAGAGAGATGGATGTCGCTAGTTGATCCCCAGCTGGAGAAGGAGCTTAAGAAGCAGGGTGCTGTAGTTCTTAGGAAGAAGGTTGTTAAGGAATATTGTGTCTCCTGCGCTATCCACTATGGTGTTGTCAAGATAGGTGGATATTCGGAGAGACTAGCTAGGGAGGAGACCTAGCCTCCTTCCCCCCTCTTTAACAACGTCTATAAGTCTTTCAATATCGCTATCCGAATGTCTATAGTGGATAGCGATCCTAAGGTATCTATTTAAGCTTGATACGAGTATCCCCTCCTTCTCTAAATATTCCTTTAGTCTATCCGCATCCCCAGTTTCTATAGATATTATCCCCGCTCTCCATGCACGGTCATAGGGTGTAGATACACTGTACCCCATATTAACCAATTCATCGATTAACCATCCCCCGAGTGTGAGTATCCGGTTCTCCGCCTTATCAACACCATATCTAAATAGTTCCTCCAATGACTTGATCAATAGCGCTAGGCTTATCTCACTAAGTTTAAACGCCTGGTATCCCCCTCCCCCATTCTTCACTCTATATGTAATGGTGTTTCTCTCCCAGAGAGTGTTTAAACTGGTTATTATAGGAGGATCCATAGTCTTCTGAACCTCTCTCTTAACATATAGGACGCCGATTCCCGACACCGGGCTAAGCCACCTATCTACATCTGCAGATAGAATATGAGGCTTATCCTTCTTCACGTTAACACCTATACATCCTATCGAGTGGGTGGCGTCGACATAAGCATATCCACCTGTCTCCTCAAGATACATGCTGATCTCTCTAATCCTACGCTTGAATCCTGTGAGGTGATGGACATGGCTAAAGGCCTTTATCAAAACTGTATCATCAAGCATCTTAACAAATTCATCTATCTTTATCCTCCCCTCTACAGCATCTACATAAGATATCTTCAGCCCTCTCTCCATAGACTTCAGCCATGGTATTATTATCCCAGGATAATCATCCCTGACTAGAATGACCTTATCTCTGACTGATATTGGTATGGAGAGTGAAACGATATTCACTGCAGTTTCTCCAGAGGGTAATAGGACAACTTCATCTACATCTGACTCAATAAGCCTAGATAATAGTCTCCTTACATCCTTAACTAGATCCTCATATTCCTTATCCCTAATGATGTCAGTTGCCCAGAGGACGTCTTCCTTATTAAGCATGTATCTCGATGCGTGTGTAGCCCAGTCGAAGTAGAGGATATCCATGTGCCTTGAACCCATAATATTATAAATATACTGGTGGGGAAATAATGTTTTTGATTAAAAATGCCTGCTCCCCAAATTACGAGAGTAAAGAGGATGATATTTGGAGACATCCTCGTCTCCGACTCGATTAATGAGGCTCTTAAGCGCTGGAGAAAAGTATTTGGAGTCTCCCAAGTTGAGTTGGCTAAGTGGATGGGTATCGCCTCCTCAGTTATCTCTGAATATGAGAATGAGCGGAACCGTAGTCCAGGGACTAGGTTCCTCAAGAAATTCGTGGACTCCCTGGTTGAGATAGATATGAAGAGAGGTGGTAAGATAATCTCCCTCCTCTTGAGTAGTAGTGACGAGTATATAGAGGAGAAACATGTTATCCTCATGATGCAGGATTTCTTTCAGCCATTTAAAGCCGAGAAGCTGATTGAGGCTGTGGATGGAAAGATATTGACTGGGGAGGAGAGGGTTGAGAAGGCATATTTATATGGCTTTACAGTTATAGACAGCCTTGGAGCTATTATGACTCTAAGCGGTGAAAGTTTCTATAGGATTTTTGGTAGGAGTACTGAGAGGGCCCTGATATTTACGAATGTTTCTACAGGTAGATCACCTATGGTCGCCATTAGGGTATATCCTTTTAAGCCCAGGGTGGTTGTGGTTCATAAACCTAGGTTGGTTGACAAGCTCTCTATACAGCTGGCGCATAAGGAACGTATAATCTATGTTTTATCTAGGATGCCCGATGAAGAGACTTTAATAAATAGCCTGACCCAGCTTAGAGACGAGCTATTGAGTAGGGAAGGTTAAAGGAATATGATTACGTGGGAATCACTAGTATTTATAGAGGTAGCTGTTGTAATAATAATTGGCCTCGTATCCTACTACTTCGACATACTTACTTTCGACGGCTTCATCGGCGGCCTAGTTATAGGAGTCCCTATAATCGTATTCGGCGGCTTCGACTGGTTCCTCCTCCTAATGCTATTCCTAATATCAGGGAGTGCATTGACTAAAATAGGAAAGAGGAAGAAGATATACTTCAGCGTGGTGAATGACAAGAGTGGGACAAGGGCATGGCCAAATGTAATTGCAAATGGATTATGGCCGATGCTAGCCGCCCTCCTACATTATTTCCTACCATGGAGCACCCCCGAGCTATACTGGACCCTCTTCTATATCGGGGCATTGTCATCGATGATGGCGGATACAACCTCCACTGAGATAGGAATGTTATCCCCTGAAAAACCAAGGTTGATATATAATCCTAGGAAGACCGTGGAAGTCGGCGTCTCGGGTGGAGTCACATTGTTGG
This sequence comes from Nitrososphaeria archaeon, assembly GCA_027000765.1. Classification (GTDB taxonomy): domain Archaea; phylum Thermoproteota; class Nitrososphaeria; order Geothermarchaeales; family JDFR-13; genus Geothermarchaeum. The sequence continues at coordinate 19,629 of JALTNJ010000086.1, forward strand.
GGACTGTAACAGGTATATTATCTACATTGGCATTTGCATTAGTCGGCTACCTGATTATTAGGGAGGCTGTTTTAATAAGGTATCTACTGGCGATTGTACTAGCTGGATCCATAGGCAACATATCAGATAGTTTCTTCGGCGCTATTATCCAGGCTAAATATATGTGTATAGAGTGTGGGAAGATAGTTGAGACTCCTCTTCACTGTGGTAGGGAGTCGAGGAAGATACGTGGGTATGAATGGGTTAATAACCATACAATAAACTTTCTATCCAGCTTTGTAGGCGGGTTACTGGCTATCGTCTTCTACGTCTTCTTTCCTTAACCTCTGAATAAACTATATCCTTCTCCTCCTCAGCGATTATCCCCAAGTCATATAGGATATCCACCAACTCGGTTATCCTTATAATTGGGTATACGGATACCCCGAGTTTCTTAAGCCTCTGGATCCCCCCTTCTTCCCTATCAACCACTACAACTACCTTAGAGATCTTACTTTTATAGATATTTGTTATAATCCTATATACTCTTTCAATAGTCCTTCCTGTGCTTATCATATCATCGATTATCAACACCTTATCATTGATATCCAGATCACCTATGACAAGGTCGTTCTCATATCTCTCAAATAATCCAAATGGCTTCTTAAACTCCACTGACAATAATGGGACGAATATAGCCCCTTTATTCAGGATTCCCACGAGTTTGGTGACATCCTCCATTATTCCCTCTTCCTTAATGACTCTAGACATATGTTTTACGAGAGTCTTTAGATGGTTGGGGGCATTCGCTAAGAGAGAGAAATTAAGGTAGTATTGTGTGTGTAGCCCGTTAGCCAACATATAGTCTCCAAACGACAAAATCCCTGTACGTGCAATAATCTTTGACACAATCTCCTTAGTCTCCATTTTTCCTACTCCTCAATAATATTATAATTTTGTTCTAAACTCTAAATTTTATTTTACATTTTGTATAGATATAAGGATTTATATTATTAACTTGAGAAAACGATTTATTCCCTTTGAAATCCACTGGTTTTTAAGAAGATGGTGTTTAATGGTTTAAATCCTATTATATCCAATTATATAACTAAAGAACCTACATGCTATTTTTTAGACAGTGGTTTCTGGGTGTTGCATATGGTGAGAGTCGGTATAAATGGCTTTGGAAGGATTGGTAGAATCGTTTTTAGGGCTTCGCTAGAGCTCCCCAATATCGATGTAGTGGCTATAAATGACCTTGCCGGCGTCGATCTATTGGCTCATCTCCTTAAATATGATAGCGTCCATGGTAAGCTCCCGCTTAAGGTAGAGGCTGGAGACTCTAGGCTTTCCGTGGGTGATAGTGAGATAAGGGTATTTAACGTGAAGAATCCCGCAGAGATTCCATGGGACACCTTGGATGTAGATGTAGTTATAGAGTCTTCAGGTATATTTAGGGAACGTGCCTCCGCATCTCTACACTTGGAGCGGGGAGTCGATTATGTATTTGTATCGGCTCCAATGAAGGACCCCGATATAATGATACTACCCTATCTAAATGAGGATAAGTTTAATGCTAAGGAGCATAAGGTAATATCAATGGGCTCATGCACGACGAATGCCCTAGCTCCCCTTATTAAGGTCTTGAATGAGAGCTTCGGTATTGTTAAGGGGCATATGACAACTATACATGCATATACTAATGACCAGCGTCTCCTCGATGCTATACATAAGGATCTGAGGAGGGCTCGTGCAGCGGCTATCAACATCGTACCTACAAGCACTGGAGCTGCTAAGGCCATATTCCAGATCTATCCAGAATTAAGTGGTAGGCTTTCAGCCATGGCTGTCCGTGTCCCTGTCCCAGACGGGTCACTTGTAGATCTTAATGTACTGCTGGAGAAAAATGTTACGAGGGAGGAGGTGAATGAGAAGTTTAAGGAGGCCGCTGAGAACGAGCTTTCTGAAAGCCTCTACTACCTCGAGGATCCGGTTGTCTCCACAGACATCCTAGGACTACCATATCTATCCATATTCGACAGTCTACTTACCTCTGTATCCGACGGTAACTTGGTTAAGGTCATTAGCTGGTATGACAACGAGTTTGGATATGCTTATCACTTGGCTAAGCTGGTCTCAAGACTCTTGTAACAAGCCTGTGATAAGATATGTATCGCTGCCTAATGGAGTGGACGAGGGACTTTGCTGAAAAAAATCTGGGAGCAATCTCTCTAGTAGAGGAGGCCAAGCCCCTCTTCATCGAAGATGCCTATAACCGGATTTCGGAGGATGGTGGTAGGATAAACCTACCATCATTCTATATTCTCTTTAAACAGGGTATCCATAGTGTAAAGGTGGCTAGACGGCCTATACTAGGTGTTCTAACTAGGGAAGATGCCCTCAACAGGGGTCTTAAGCATCTCGCCTCTTCCCTAGGCCTATTTACTCTAAATATGGGGACGCTCCCCACCCGATGGAGTCTAGATAAGATAGCTAGGTCGGTTGACATCGCGTTATTAATGGTGTCAGATAAGTCGCTACTAAAGGATATACATGCCAGGACAATGCCTAAGGATATCTGGTGGCTGTCTAATAAGGTGTCTGTGGGGATATATGAGGATACTTTTATTATCATTGTCGAGGATGGAGATGAACTGTCTATAATAGCTGCTCTCCTATACCTCGCTAGGCCCCTGGCCCACATACTGGGAGAGGTCTTTCTCTCATATCCCCTTGAATTGGTTGAGGCAGGTCAAGAGTCTAAAATCATTTTCCCCGTGGACAGGGATTTAAAGCCTATATCTAGGGTTGAGGATCTGCATGGATTTATAATACCATGTGGTAAAGAGGCTTTTCTAGAAATACTGGGGACCTGATCCCCATTACATTAAAAGAATTATTTTAGCCTGTCTTTATCCACTGGGAGGAGCCCCAGCTCCCCTAGGAAGAGAACCATCTCCCTAATCCTATTCCTCGTCTTAACCCCCTTTGGGGTAAGCCTATATAGCCTCTTACCGTTTTTATCTATAAACTCCTCGACAAGCCCACTCTTAATCATCTGGTTAAGCTTATTCTTAACCCTTGGATTAGGCATATTAGAGTATGTGGAGATATAGCTAAT